>JBBITY010000218.1:0-3557 GCA_037440565.1 Desulfurellales bacterium | reverse complement strand
GCCTCGACGCATTGGTTGTCGACGCAGACCTGGCCGGGGGGGCAGTCGTCATCGTCGGTGCAGTAGCCGGGCGGCGTCGGGGTCGGCGTGGGCGTATCGAATCCCTGCCCGCAGCCGGGGGGGGGTCGAACGGATTACAGGCGACGAAGACGTCGAGCGCGTTGTTCTCGTCATCGCGCACGAGATTCTCGGCATTCGAGGCGAAGGCGATCCATCGGCCGTCTCCACTCACGCTGGGAGGGGCATCGAACACGTTGCCTCCTGGCCGGCCCGTGTCGCGAAGCTCGACGCTGACGCGGCGGATCCGCTTGTCGCGTCGGTCGAAGACGAAGACGTCGCTGAAGCCGTTGCCGTCCTGCGGATCGAACGTCGAAGCGAACGACGCGAAGGCGACGAACCGCCCGTCGTTGCTGAGGCTCGGGAAGGCGCTGACGCCATTCGACTGGTTGCCGAAGTCGTCCACACTCACCCGCTCGGTTTCGCCGGTGCCGTCGCCGCTGAGGATGTGGACGAATACGTCCGGCACGCCGTTGCTGTCTTTGTCGACCAAGTGGATGGCCTCGGACTTGAAGGCGACGACAGACCCGTCGAAGTTCAGATCGGGTTGGAAGCTGAAGCCGTCGGCCTCGCGGCCTGTGGAGCTGACGCTGGCGCGCCTTGTCAGTCCCGTCCCCAGCTCGCGCACGAAGATGTCGCGCACGCCGTTCCTGTCGCCTTCGACCAGATTGTCGGCGTCCGATGCAAAGGCGACGACCTTACCGTCGCCGCTGATCGCGGGCGTGATGCTGTGTCCGTTGCCTTGCCGCGCGTCGGAGTCGACGCTGACCAGGGCGATCTGTTTGGTCTCGCAGTCATAGACGAAGATGTCGGTCGCTCGGTTCTCATCGCCCTCCACGAGATTCGTGGCCGCGGACTGGAACACGACGCGGCAGCCGTCGGCACTGATGTCGGTGAAATTGCTGTCCCCGTTCGCCTCGCCGTCCGTGCCGATACTGATCCGGCGGATCGTGCCCTCGACGCGGTCGACGAGGAAGACATCTTCGAACTGGCCGGAGTCGCCCTCCACCAGATTCGACGCGTTCGACGAGAACGACACGAACCGGCCGTTCGCGCTGATGGCCGGCGCAAACCCTCCGCGCTGACTGGCGCCGTTGGGTTCCGGCGCAGAGGGGACTCGTTCGATCAGGTTTTCCTGCCGGTCGCGGACGAAGACGTCGCGACGGCCGTTGAGATCGCGGGCAATCAGGTTCGGCGCATCGGAGTAAAAGGCGACAAAGCGGCCGTCGTAATTGATGGACGGCGCGTTGCTGTCGCCCTCCGCGTTGCGCCCGGCCGCATTCTCGCTGACCCGCTCGATCGCCGGCTGTGCCATCAGCACGGCCGGCAAGAGCAAAACGGTCAGCGGCAAAAGCTTCCTCATACCTCACCCGACAGGAACGGCCGGCAGTTTCCCTAAACTGAGTCCCTAAAGTCAAGCGGCAAAGGTCGGTCTGAGGTTTCGGACCTCGGGTCCCCGGCTTCGGATTCCGGACCGGAAGTCTTGAGTTGCGCTGAACCCCGAAGCCTGAGAGCGTGTGAAGCAATCCGGGCGCGGAGAGGTCGGAATACCGTCGGACGGGCGGGAGCAGTGCTCCCGCCCTCAAGAGTGGAGCGCCGGCGTGCCGACTCCATTCTTGAGGGGTGGAGCAGTGCTCCACCCCGGGGAATTGTTTCACAAGCTCTAAGTTCCATCGCGTAACCGTGGGGAACACGCTTGTGCTGAGCCTCTCGAGGCACGAGCGGCCCTTCTCGGACAGGCTGCTAGCTCAGCCCCTCTACCAGTGCCGTGCTGAGATACCGTTCCGCCGAGCTGGCGAGGACGACCACGATCAGCTTGCCTGCGTTCTCGGGCCGCGCGCCGACCTGTACGGCGGCCCAGACGGTCGCCCCACTGGAGATGCCGCAGGGGATGCCTTCTTCGCGGCCGACGCGCCGCGCGGTGATCAGGGCATCCTGATCGGTGACCTTGATGATTTCGTCGATGATCTCGGTGTTGAGGATCGCCGGGATGAAGCCCGCGCCGATACCCTGAATTGCGTGCCGCCCGGGCTGGCCGCCAGAGAGCACGGGCGAACTCGCCGGCTCGACGGCGACGGCACGGAACGACGGTTTGCGCCGCTTGATCACCCCGGACACGCCGGTGATGGTGCCGCCCGTGCCCACACCCGCGACCAGGATGTCGGCGCGGCCGTCGGTATCGTTCCAAATCTCCTCCGCAGTGGTGCGCCGGTGAATCTCCGGATTGGCCGGGTTCTGGAACTGCTGCGGGATGAAAACTTTGTGGTAGGTGTGCGCGAGCTCTTCGGCCTTGCGAATGGCCCCGGTCATGCCCTCGGCCGCAGGGGTGAGCACCAGCTCGGCACCGAGAAAGCGCAGGAGCTTGCGGCGCTCCATGCTCATCGAGTCGGGCATCGTTAAGATGAGCCGATAGCCGCGCGCCGCCGCGACGAAGGCGAGCGCGATACCCGTATTGCCGCTCGTCGGCTCGATAATCACCGTGTCCTTGGTCAGCCGGCCGGTCCGTTCCGCCTCGTCGATCATGCTGACGCCGATGCGATCCTTGACGCTGCTGAGCGGGTTGAAGAACTCGCACTTGGCATAGATCGCGGCCACGCAACCGTCAGTCACGCGGTTCAGCCGCACCAGCGGCGTGCGCCCGATCGTCTCGGTGATGTCGTTGAACAATCGTCCCATTGCCCTTCTCCACCGCCCGCGGGCACGCGCTACCCTTCGAGCTGTTGTTTCAGCAGGACGTTGACCTTCTGCGGGTTCGCCTTGCCCTGCGTGGCTTTCATGACCTGCCCGACGAAGAACCCGAAGAGCTTGTCCTTGCCGCTGCGATACTCCGTCACCTTGTCGGCGTTGGCAGCCAACACTTCGGTGATGGCCGCCAGGATCGAGGCGTCGTCTGTGACTTGACTCAGTCCCTGCTCCGCCACGATCCGCGCCGGGTCGGCGCCGGTGGCCAGCATCTGCTCGAACACCCCTTTGGCGATCTTGCCGCTGATCCGGCCTTCGTCGATGAGGCGCACGAGGGCGGCGAGGTGTTCGGGTGGGACCGGCCATTCGCGAATGACCAGCGCGTCGTCCAGCTTGCGCTCGCGGATGACCCGCAGCAGATCGCTCATCACCCAATTGCTGATGGCCTTGGGGTTGGCGTGCGCCCGCACCGCCGCTTCGTAGTAGTCCGCCACGTCCTTGCGCGCGGTCAGCACCTCGGCGTCGTACTCGGGCAGGTCGTAGTCGCGCGCGAAGCGCGCGCGGCGCGCGTCGGGTACTCGGGCAACTGGCGCCGCACCTGCTCGATCCACTCCTCCGAGACCTCCAGCGGCAGGAGATCGGGTTCCGGGAAATAGCGGTAGTCGTGCGCGTATTCCTTCGTCCGCATCGAGCGCGTCACCTCGCGGTTGGCGTCCCACAGCCGCGTTTCCTGGACGATGTGCCCGCCCGATTTGAGGATCTCGATCTGCCGGGTGATCTCGTACTCCAGCGCCCGCTCGACGGCGCGGAAGGAATTC
>JBBITY010000217.1:0-6065 GCA_037440565.1 Desulfurellales bacterium | reverse complement strand
GCCGGCGCACGCACCGCCGGGCAGACGCCACCGACGGTGTTTGCCGGAATGAACCCGGACGAGGCCAGCGGTGCCGCCGTGCGGCGTCGCGGTGCCTCCCGCGCACGCGCCGGTGGCGCGGTGCAGGATCCACAGCGCGGCCGCGCACCCGAGAAAGGAGTGCCGCGTTGGATACCGCAAGCAACCAACTGCCCACACGTCGGACGAAGGGGGCTTGACGAATCGCATTATAGCGGGGTGCAGGGGCGACGCCCCGCATCCGATGAAGAATCGATTCTTCCTCTCATGCGGGCCTTTTCTGGCTGACGGAAAATGCGCGAACGCAATGAAATGATCCTCGCGGATCTGATCCAGATTCGCGCCGAGGAGAAACCTGATCTCGATGTATTGACCTTCGAGCACCTCAGCCTCGACGGCGGCGCGACGCCGGACGAGGTCCGCACCTACGCCGACTTGCACATCAACGCCAACCGCATCGCCGCGGGGCTGATCGCGAAAGGGCTCGCGCCCGGCGACCGCTTTGCAATCATGATGCGCAACCATCCTGAATTCGTCGAAGCGATGATCGCCGCGTCCATCACCGGTACGGTCTTCGTGCCCATCGATCCGCGGACGCGCGGCGACAAGCTCGCCTACATGCTGCGCAAGGCGGGCTGCGCCGGGCTCATTTGCGCGGATTACTGCCTCCCCACACTCGAAGGCACGCGGTCACAGCTTCCCGATCGCGCGTGGGTGCTCGCCCTGGAGACCGGTGAGGACGGCATCCAGCTCGCCGACTTCCGCGGCGTGGAGCCGCTCGGTGAGTTGCTCGCTGCGACGGCGCCGACGATCGACGTGCGCGCCGACAGCCCCGACGCGCCGCTCCAGATCATGTACACCTCGGGCACGACGGGCGATCCCAAGGGAATCGTCGGCTCGAACTTCCGCTTCTGCGCCTCCGGCATTCTCGGAACCCTGTTCGGCTATCGGCCGGACGAGCGCCCGTACACTGGCCTCTCCCTCACGCACGGCAACGCGCAGGCGGTCACCCTCGCCCCGGCGCTCGGCATGGCGCTCCGCGCCGTGTTCAGCCGGCGCTTCACCAAGTCCAGACTCTGGGACGTGTGTCGCCGCTATGGCTGTACGAGTTTTTCGCTCGTGGGCGGGATGGTGACGGGCATCTACAGCGAGCCGGCGCGGCCCGACGATGCCGACAACCCGGTGCGCATGGTGGTGAGCGGCGGCATGCCGAGCGCCATCTGGCAGGCCTTTGAGGAACGCTTCGCCGTTCAAGTGCTGGAATTCTACGGCGCGATGGACGGCGGCGGCATGGCGTACAAACCGATCGGCGAAGGACCGATTGGTTCGTTTGGAAAACCCATACCCGGTGTCGAGATGAAGATTCTCGATGAGGACGGCAACGAATGCCCTCCGGGCGTGACCGGCGAGATCTGCTGCCGGCCCGCGGGCGGGGGCGACGCTACCATCGAGTACTTCGGTGATCCGGAAGCCTCGGCGAAGAAGATTCGCGGCGGCTGGAACCGCAGTGGTGACATGGGACACGCGGATGAAAACGGCTGGCTCTTTTTCGACTACCGCGTCGGCGGCGGCATCCGCCACAACGGCGATTTCGTCAACCCCGCCTTCGTCGAGAAGGCGATCGCCGAGCACCCGGATGTCGCGGATGTATTTGTCTATGGCGTGCCAGCGGCGTCCGGTGCGCCGGGCGAAAAAGACGTGGTCGCGGCCGTCGTCCCGGTAGACCGGTCGAGTTTCGATGCGGCATCGGTCTTCGCCGCCTGCCGCGAAAAGCTCGAGGCGAACTTCGTGCCGAGCTATCTGCAGGTGGTCGACGAAATTCCCAAGACCGCTTCGGAAAAGCCGCAGGAGCGGGTGCTGGCGGAGTGGTTCGATCCCCGCGCGGCGAACGTGCACACCCCCAAGCCATAATGCACAGGACGGCAGATGGAGAGCATGCTGAAAGATAAGACCGCAATCGTCGGCATCGGTGAGACGAAGTTCGCCAAGTTCCTCGAACCGAGCGAGCTGGAGCTGGCCTGTCAGGCGATCAAGACCGCCTTGGACGACGCCGGCATCAAACCCGCCGAGGTCGACGCGCTCGGCTCCTACACCATGGAGCAAACCCAGGAGTTCGAGGTGGCCCGCAACCTCGGCCTGGGGGATATCACCTTCTTCAGCCAGGTGGGGTACGGCGGCGGAGCAGGCTGCGGCGCCGTCGGCCACGTCGCCATGGCCGTCGCGGCCGGCGTTGCCAACGTCGGCGTCGTCTGGCGATCGCGCAAGCGCGGTGATCCGCGCTCGCGCGTGTGGGCGCAAGTGACCGCCCGCATCTACGACCACTGGAAATGGTCGCGGCCCTCCGGCCTCGTGCGGCCGGTCGACGAGCTCGCCCTCCTGACGCGGCGCTACATGCATGAGTGCGGGGCGACGCGCGACCACCTCGCCAACGTCGCGCTCGCGTGTCGGCGCCATGCGAACCGCAACCCGCGCGCGACGATGTACGAGCGCCAGCTCACCCGCGAGGAGTACATGAACACGCGGTGGATTTCCGAGCCGCTGTGTTTGTTCGACAACTGCCTCGAAAGCGATGGGGCCGTCGCGGTGGTGATCGTGCGGGCCGATCGGGCCAAGGACTGCCCCCATCCGCCCGCCTACATTCACGCCTGGTCGCAAGGTCTGTCGCGCCAGCACCAGCCGATGACCAACTACCACTGCGACGAACCGCTCAAGGGCGCGTCCTGGCCGACGGCCGCGAATCTGTGGCGCCAATCCGACTTCGGGCCCAAGGACGTCAAGGTCGCCCAGTTCTACGACGCCTTCTCCCCCCTCATTCTTTTTTCGCTCGAAGCGTACGGCTTTTGCGGCCCGGGCGAGGGCGCCGCGTTTTCTGAGAACGGCGCCCTCGAATTGGGCGGCCGCCTCCCGATCAACACCTCCGGGGGCGGGCTGTCGGAAGCGTACATCCACGGCATGAATCTCGTCACCGAAGGCGTGCGCCAGATACGCGGCACGTCGACCGCACAGGTGCCGAACGCCGATGTGGGCCTGGTCACCAGCGCGTATCCGGTACCGAGCAGTGCCCTCTTGCTGCGGAGATAAACGATGATCGAAGGCATTCCCCTTCCGGCCACCGACGATCCCAACGACGCTCCCTTCTGGCAGGCGACGCTGCGCGGCGAGTTGGCCGTCCAAACTTGCAGCGCGTGCGGCAAGCGGCGCTTTCCGCCCCGGCCCATGTGTCCGGAGTGCCAGTCGTTCGAGCACGCATGGACGCCGATCTCGGGCCGCGGGCGCGTTTGGACCTTCGCCGTTCCTCACCCGCCGCTGCTGCCGGCATTCACAAAGTTGGCGCCCTATTTGGTCGCAATCATCGAGCTGGACGAGGACCCTTCCATCCGCATGGTCGGGAACCTCGTCCGGTCGCCCGGCGGCGCCATCAACGAAATCGACCCGGCGACGGTCAAGATCGGCATGCCGGTGCGGGTGGTGTTCGAGCGCGTCGCCGACGATGTCGCCCTTCCCCGCTGGATGCCAGCGTGACGATGACCGCGCGATCCGTTCATCCGAGGCGGGCTGCGCGTTGCACCCGAAAAAAGGCACGGTGTTACGCTGTTAGGCCGCTAGCGGTTAGGGGGAGTGCCGTGTTGCGCGCGAGAACGGACGACCCTTTCGCACGTCCACCCACACGTTGCGGCCGGGCTGTGCCGCCGCAACTGATTCCGGCCGAGTGCGGCCTGAAAAGAGGAGGCCGCGGAGAAAACCAGGCCGGATGGTGTTCCCGTCGGCGGGGCGCAGGGGCGCCAGCCTCGCGACCAATGAAATCGATTCTTCATCCCGGGCCAGCAGCCGGCCGACATCCCAAGCGGCGGGCGGGAGTGGGATGGGCGTTCTCGCGTTCGACGGCACCGCGCCCGTACGGGAACGTCGATGTTCATCGGTGTTCATCGGTGGTTCCAATCCTGTAGACGTATGGAGACAACCCATGGCTGAAGCATACATCATCGATGCGGTCCGCACACCGGTCGGCAAGCGGAACGGCGGGCTCAGCAAGATTCACCCCGCCGATCTCGGCGGGCACGTGATCAAGGCGCTCATACAGCGCAGTGGCATCGATCCGTCGCTGGTCGAGGACGTGTTTTTCGGCTGCGTCGACACCATCGGCCCGCAGGCCGGCGACATTGCGCGGACGTGCTGGCTGGCTGCCGGGCTGCCCGACGAGGTCCCCGGCACCACCATCGACCGGCAGTGCGGCTCCTCGCAGCAGGCGATTCACTTCGCCGCCCAGGCGGTGATGAGCGGCACGAACGACGTCATCGTCGCCGGCGGCGTGCAGAACATGAGCTTGATCCCCATCTCATCGGCGATGACCGTGGCGCAGCCGATGGGATTCGCCGACCCCTTCACCGGCTCCGCGGGCTGGGTGGCGCGTTACGGGACGCAAGAAATCTCGCAGTTCCGCTCTGCCGAGATGATCGCCGAGAAGTGGAATATCTCGCGCCAGGACATGGAGCGATTCGCGCTGGAGAGCCACCGGCGGGCGATTCGGGCCATCGACGAAGGCCGCTTCACACGCGAGATCGTCCCTCTGAATGGCGTGACGACGGATGAAGGGCCTCGGCGCGACACGACCCTGGAGAAAATGGCTACGCTCAAGACGCTCCGGGAAGGCGGCCGGTTGACGGCGGCCGTGTCGAGCCAGATCTCGGATGCGGCGGCCGCAATGCTGATCGTGTCGGAGCGCGCCGTGAAGGAGCACAAGCTCACGCCGCGCGCTCGCTTCCACCACATCAGCGTACGCGGCGCCGACCCCGTCTGGATGCTGACGGCGCCGATTCCCGCCACGGCCTACGCCCTCGAGCGCAGCGGCTTGAGGCAACAGGACATCGACCTGGTCGAAATCAACGAGGCCTTCGCATCCGTCGTGCTGGCCTGGCAGAAGGAGACCGGTAGGGACCTCGCCACGGTCAACGTCAACGGCGGCGCGATCGCCCTCGGCCATCCGGTGGGGGCGACCGGTGCGCGGTTGATGACCACGCTCTTGTACGAGCTGGAGCGCAGCGGCGGCCGCTATGGCCTGCAGACCATGTGTGAAGGCGGCGGCCAGGCCAACGTCACCATCATCGAACGGCTGTCATGAGAGAAAAGAGATCTTCACCACAGGTGGATCGACTCTCGAACAAAGGCCTGCGACCGTTCGAAGGCCGGCGCACGCACCGCCGGGCAGACGCCACCGACGGTGTTTGCCGGAATGAACCGTACGAGGCCGCCGGTGCCGCCGGGCGAGCGGCGCGCGCGAGAACGGGCGGTCCTTCCGCTCGCACGGCCGCACGTTGGGGCCGGCCTGTGCCGCCGCAACCTATTCCGGCCGAGTCCAGGCCTGGAAAGAGGCGCCCGAGGGGAAAACCAGATTCGGACGGTTGTCCCCTCGGAGGGGCACAGGGGCGCAGCCCTGCATCAGTACTACGGCGCGAGGCTGGATTCCCCGCATGCTTCTTGGGGCATGACGGATGCGCAAATCTTCGCGCGGTGCGAAGAAACTGAGCGTCTTCGCTACCGGCAAGAATGAGGAAGCACTGAACCATCGTTCAATCCGTTCAATTCGTTGTAAGTAGTCACATGCGGTTCGCCTTCAATGAAGAGCAAGAAGCCCTGCGCGCCGCGGCGCGGGGCTTTCTAGGAGACCACTCGTCGCCGGAGCAGGTGCGCAAGGCGATGGCCACCGAGCGCGGCTACGATCTCGACGTGTGGCGGCAGATTGGCGCCGAGTTGGGCTGGACCGCCATCACCATTCCCGACGCCTACGGCGGCTTGGGACTCACGTACGTGGAGCTGATCGCCGTCATGGAAGAGATGGGCCGCGCCCTGTTCTGCGCACCGTTCTTCTCCACCGTCTGCTTGGCGGCAAACGCGCTCCTCATCGGCGGCACCGAGACCCAGAAACAGGAGATCCTGCCGCGCATCGCCACCGGGGGGACCACCGCCACGCTGGCGTACACGGAGGCCAACGGGCGCTGGGACGCCGCCGGCATCGAGGCCGTCGCGGCGCCCGACGGCGAGGACTTCGT
>JBBITY010000216.1:4382-6066 GCA_037440565.1 Desulfurellales bacterium | reverse complement strand
GGAGGGCTTGCGCGCGCTATTTGCGGGCCGCGCGAACCCGGTGCCCGGACACGCAGAGATCACCTACGCCTCGACGGTCGCGACCAATGCCGTGCTGGAGCGCAAAGGGGCGCGGGTGGTGCTGCTGACCACGGCGGGCTTCGAAGACCTCCTGGAAATCGGCCGCCAGGCGCGCCCAGATCTCTACGCCCTGGAGCCGTGCAAGCCAGAGCCGCTGGTGCCGCGGCGCCGCCGCCTCGGATTGGCGGAGCGCATGACCTTCGAGGGCGAGGCGCTCCTGCCGCTGCGTCGAGCGGCGATCCGCGCCGCCCTCGCTGCGGTGCGGCGGCTCAAGGCGGAGTCGGTGGCCGTCTGCCTGCTCCACGCCTACGCGAACCCCGCGCACGAGCGCGCGCTCGGCCGTGCATTGCGACCGCTCGGCGTACCCTGCTCGCTCTCGCACGAGCTGATGGCCGAGTACCGCGAGTACGAGCGGCTGAGCACGACCGTGATGAACGCGTACGTCGCGCCCGTGATGCGCCGGCACCTCGCCGAGCTGGCGCGCGGCGTCGGGCGGGCCAGCGTGCGAGTGATGCAGTCCAATGGCGGAGCCGTTTCAGTGGGGACCGCGAGCCGCGACGCCGTGCGGACGCTGCTGTCCGGGCCCGCCGGAGGGGTGATCGGGGCGCTGGCGGCGGCGCGGCGCAGCGGAGTGCAACGGATCATCACGCTCGACATGGGCGGAACCTCCACCGACGTGAGCCTGGTCGACGGAGCGGTGCGGTTGCAAACCGAGTGGAGCATTGCCGGCTTGCCGGTCAAAGTGCCGGCGATCGACATCCACACGGTCGGCGCAGGCGGCGGGTCGCTGGCGTACAAGGACGCGGGCGGAGCGCTGAAGGTCGGTCCGCAAAGCGCGGGTGCGGATCCCGGCCCGGCCTGCTATGGCCGCGGCGACGAGCCCACAGTGACCGATGCGGACTTGGTCCTCGGGCGGCTGGTTCCAGACGCGTTTCTCGGCGGACGCATGCGGCTGGACGTCGGGCGTGCGCAGCGGGTCCTGCAACGGCTGGCGCGGCGCTGCGCCTGGATCCGCTCCGCACGGCCGAGGGCGTCGTGCTGGTGGTCAACGCGGGAATGGAGCGCGCCATCCGACGCATCTCCGTCGAGCGTGGCTACGACCCGCGCGAGTACACGCTGGTGGCTTTCGGTGGTGCGGCCGGCATGCACGCCTGCGAGCTGGCGATGGGCCTCGGCATGCGGCGTGTCCTCGTGCCGTTCCAACCCGGGCTCTTATCGGCGTGGGGGGCAGCGGCGGCCGATGTGCAGCGCGACTATGTTCAGACGGTGCGCCTAGTCGACCCGAGTGCCGCCGAGCTGATGCGCCGCCTGCAGCCGATGCAAGAGCAGGCGCGGCGCGATGTGCGCGCCGAGGGCCGTGCCACTCGACGGGCCGACGCCGCGGCGTTTCTCGACGTGCGCTACCAGGGCCAGTCGTACGAGATCCGCCTGCCGATGGAGCGCGAGTATCGCGCGGCCTTTCATGCCGCTCACCGACGGCTGTATGGGTACGCCGACGAGCAGCGCGCCGTCGAGGTGGTGAATCTGCGCGTGATCGGCACGGCGAGCGGGCCGGCGTTGCCGCAGATCCCGTTCGCGCGGCAGCCGGCGGCGCCGCGGCGCCACCGGCTGCGCTGGAATGGCC
>JBBITY010000216.1:0-4369 GCA_037440565.1 Desulfurellales bacterium | reverse complement strand
GTGCCGCACTGCCGCGCCGGCGCGTGGCGGGGCCGGTGGTGATCACCGAGTTCAGCGCCACGACGATCGTGCCGCCGGGCTGGACGGCGCGGCTGACCCGTCACGGCGATTTGATTCTGAAGAATTCACAGGCTTGTCGAGGCTGTCCTGAGAAGCATTGATGCCTGCAAAAGACAGAAGAATGAACCAGAGAGAGCACAACTCGAAGCACCGAACCACGCCCGGCGCTCACCCGTCGGGCAGCGCCGGTTTTGAGCGCCAACCGGCCCAACCCCTCCCGCTCACGGCTGAGGGTGTTGGCCGGCCAAGAAGGCGGCGACCCATTGGCGCGCGCAGTTTTCGACTCGCCGCTACGCGGCGGCTCAGGGCGCACGGCCATCTCACCGCTCATCCCGAGTAGCGCCCGGAGGGCGCGTATCGAAGGATGGGTGCACGGCCCAGCCCGCGTGCAGTTGAGGTTTGAAGCTCTACGCTTCATCAGATGCGCACCGTCAGGCATGGTGATCCGAACATCCCCTGGGTTGCGAGCGCAGCCCGCGCTGAGGTTGGTCTGTCACCCGACACCCGTTACCTGACAGCTGGCGAGATGATCGATCCCATCACCCTCGAGGTTTTCAACCACGCACTCAGCGCCATCGCCGAGGAAATGGGCGAGGCACTCTGCCGCAGCGCCTTCTCACCCAACATCAAGGAGCGGCGGGATTTCTCGTGCGCGGTGTTCGACGAGGGCGGCGAGATGGTCGCGCAGGCCGCGCACATCCCGGTTCACCTCGGGTCGACGCCGCTCTCGGTGCAAGCGGCGATTGCGCAGCAGCCGATGCGGCCGGGCGACGTCGTGATCTTGAACGACCCGTATGCCGGCGGCACGCATCTGCCGGACGTGACTGCGGTCGCGCCGGTCTATCTCGGCCGGCGCCGTGTCGGCTATGTGGCCAATCGCGCCCACCACGCGGACATCGGCGGGATGAGCCCGGGTTCGATGCCGTTGGCCACGGAAATCTATCAGGAAGGTCTACGCCTGCCGCCGGTTCGTCTGGTTGCGGGCGGCGACATCGACCGGGATGTCCTGGCGCTTTTCCTGGCCAACACGCGCGTGGCGGAGGAGCGCCGCGGCGACTTGCTCGCACAGGTGGCGGCCCTGCACGTGGGAGCGAAACGGCTCGCCGAGTTGATCCGGCGCTACGGGCCGCGCACGCGGCCAGCCATGCAGGCGTTGAAGAATTACTCCGAACGCCTGATGCGCGCGGCCCTGCGGGCCCTGCCGAGCGGTGAGTATCGGGCGGCGGATGAGCTGGATGACGACGGCATGGGCACCACGCACATTCGCATCGCCGTCGCCGTGCGGATTCGCGGTGGTGCGGCGCGAGTCGATTTTGCCGGCACCGCGCCCCAGGTACGCGGCGGGATCAATGCGAACTATGCCGTGACGCTCGCCGCTGTTTACTATGTCTTTCGCGCTTTGGCTTCGGTGCCGATTCCGGTCAATGCAGGTCTGCTGCGGCCGATCACGCTCGTCGCCCCACCCGGTTCGGTCGTCAATGCCCGCTTCCCGGCGGCGGTGGCCGGCGGCAACGTCGAAACCTCGCAGCGTATCGTCGATGTCCTGCTGCGGGCGTTGGCCCGTGCCGCGCCGGATCGTATCCCCGCCGCGAGCTGCGGCTCGATGAACAACGTCGCCATCGGCGGCTACGATCCGCAGCGACGGCGGGAGTTTTCGTATTATGAGACGATTGCGGGGGGTGCCGGCGCGGGCCCGCAACGCCCCGGCTGTTCCGCCGTGCACACACACATGACCAACACGCTGAACACACCGGTCGAAGCGCTGGAGGCAGACCTCCCGGTCCGCGTCACCCGGTACGCCGTCCGCCGCGGGTCGGGCGGCAAGGGGGCACACGCCGGCGGCGACGGGATCGAACGCGAGATCGAATTTTTGGCTCCGGCGTCAGTGACGCTGCTGAGCGAGCGCCGAATCACCGCCCCATATGGCGCACAGTCTGGCGCGCCGGCGAAGCGCGGCTTGAACCGCCTCCTGCGCCCCACGCGTTCCCGAGTCCTGCCGGGAAAAGTCTCTTTCGCCGTTCTACCTGGGGAGCGCCTGCGGGTGTCTACACCGGGGGGAGGTGCATGGGGTTGCCCGCAAGCGCCCGCCCAGGAGCCGCGAAGCGTAAGACGCGCCCGGCGCGTCCATCACGCTGCGGCAACTCGCTCTCGCTTCGCCTGACGCTCGAAGCGGTGCTCGAGCCGCGCGACCCGGCGGCTCAGCATCTCGACATCGTGCCGCGACGCCACCTCGAGACGGTGAACCAACGGCTTTACGGCACCGACGGCCCGGTCTTCGACCCGCGCCACCAGATCCTTGCGCTGCCGGTCGACCGCCTTCAGCGCTCGCTCGCGCCGCCGGTCCAGCTCAGCGGCCGCCTTCTCCACCCGCGCCACCGCGTCCTTGACGGCCTTGCGGGGGCGGGGGGGCAGCATCGCGAGCGCCTCGCGCCACGTGCGCCTGATCAGCTCTTCGGCCCGGGTCCGTATCTTTTCGACCCGTTTCGGCAGCTCCTTGAAGGCTGCCGTCCTCAGCGGCGATCGTCTGGTTGCCATTGCACAGCCCTCCTCCTTGCTCTTCCCTCATAACACATTGCGTCATAAAGTCAATGCGACGCGTCAAGAGACGAAGCGATTCTTCCCACTCGTCATTCCGGCGAAAGCCGGAATCCAGGTTGGAGCCCCACACTTCGCCTGGATACCGGCTTCCGCCAGTATGACGGACCGACAGGGTTTTTGAGCAAACGCCTGGTCGCGGGTCACTGTTCACTGATCACTATTCGCCGGTCCACCTTGCCTGGTCCCCACCCCTGTGGTAGCCACTGACCGGCGCTGCGACGGTCGCATAGCTCAGTTGGTTAGAGCGCCTGCCTCACATGCAGGAGGTCCGTGGTTCGAGTCCACGTGCGACCACTCCACCATTCCCGAAGATTCGGAAGGTAGTACGACACTGACGGGAGGCTCAGATGAAGATTTGGAGTGACAGCTTCAAGAACGGCGAGCGAATTCCGGAGCGCTGTGCGTTCGGCAAGCCGCACCCCGAAGCGCGCGTCGAGCTCAGTGAGAACAAGAATCCCCACCTGGCGTGGTCCGATCTGCCAGCGGCGACGCAGTCGCTGGTGCTGATCTGCCATGACTCGGACGTGCCGAGCCGGCCGGACGACGTGAACAAGGAAGGGGTAACGGTGCCGGCGAGTCTGCCGCGCGTCGATTTCTATCACTGGGTGCTGGTCGATCTGGCTCCCGCCGCGTCGCCGATCCGCGAGGGCGAGTTCTCCAGCGGCATCTCGCCGCGCGGCAAGGCGGGGCCCGCCGGTCCGCGCGGGACGCGACAGGGCGTGAACAACTACACGCAGTGGTTCGCGGGCGACGCGAACATGGCCGGCGATTACTTCGGCTACGATGGCCCGTGCCCGCCGTGGAACGACGAGATCGTGCACCACTACCACTTCACGCTCTATGCCACCGACCTGGCACGCTGCCCGGTGGAGGGCAAGTTTGGCGGCCCCGAGGTGCTCGAAGCGATCGAAGGGCACGTGCTCGCCAAGGCGGCGATTACGGGAACGTACAGCCTCAATCCCAACGTGAAGGGGTAACTGCGATCGAACGCAGGGGATTGAGCACGGAGGCACGGAGATTCTGAGAGAATGTTGACAACGGATGTAACGGAGTAGGCGGATTTCCTGAGATCAGCCGTGGGACTGCCATCCCTTCTGTCCGTTTAATCCGTTGTAAGCCAATGCGATTCGAGAGGGGGGCGAATGATTCGAGTCGGTGAGCAGGCGCCGGAGTTCGCGGCGACGCTGGCGGACGGGCGGCAGATGCGCTTGCGCGACTTCCGCGGGCGCCGGCACGTGATCCTGTATTTTTTCCCGAAAGACTTCACCCCTGGCTGAACCCGCGAGGCGTGCGGCTTCCGCGATCGACGCGCGGAGATCGCAACCCTGGACGCCGAAGTTGTCGGCGTGAGCCTCGATACGCCGGAGAAGCACGCGGAGTTCGCGCAAGCGTACGACTTGCCGTATCCGCTGGTCAGCGATCGGAACGCGGCGATTGCCGCGGCCTACGGGGTCTCGCGCCTCGGCGGGTGGCTGCCGACCAAGCGCGCCACGTTCGTGATCGACAAGGACGGCGTCGTGCGGCACGTCATCCAGAGCGAGCTGAACATCGACCGGCACATCGACGAGGCGCTGGAAGCCTTGCGGCGATTGCAGGAGCGGTGAATCAGCGGCCGGCGAGCCCGTTGGCAACGGGGCTGACGGGCTCGTCGATTGTCACCCCTCCGCTGAGTGGCCAACAAGGGGCGTCCCTGGTAGGGTGGGGGCACAGT
>JBBITY010000215.1:0-6068 GCA_037440565.1 Desulfurellales bacterium | reverse complement strand
TCCGTTCTCGCGCGCGACAACCTGCCCGACGGCACCGCAGGCCTCGTACGGGTTCATTCCGGCAAACACCGTCGGTGGCGTCTGCGCGGCGGCGCGGGCGCCGGCCTTCGCAAGGTTGCGGCCCTCCATCTTGATGTTTTCGACCCACTGCCTCTCCTCTCGAACCACCGCACCAGGCCAGATGCCCGCGTCCGCGCGCGCCGGTCTTGAGCGCGACACCGCCCATCCAGCTGCCGCCCGCGGCTGAGGATGTTGGCCGGCCAACGAGGCAGAGCCCCATCGGCCCGCGCAGCGTGGAAGGGAAAAGGGAGCGCGAGGGAAACAACCGCGAGGTTTTTCCCTCGCCGGGTGCCGGGCGAAGCCCGCATGAAATGGAATTCGATCGGAGGCGGGGCTGGCGCCCCTGCGCCCGCTGTAAGACAAAGCTCCACGAGGGAAACATCGACTTTCGATTCGATTCGCTGCTTTACAGTAGAATCGCCGAATGAAGATTCCACACCCTCCCCACCGTTGGTCGGTGACGCCGAGGCGGGCGATGGCGCTTCAACGCTGGCTCGCGTCGTGGGTGCGGGTCATCCCCTTGCGCCAACCCGTCCGTCTCGTGGCTGGCCTCGATGCCGCGTTTTCCGCCGACGGCCGGCACTGCATCGCTGGGGTCGTCCTGTGGGACGCGTGTGCGCGGGCCGTGGTCGAGCGGCGCGTCGCTCTGCGGCCCCTCCGGTTCCCGTACATCCCGGGCATGCTCTCGTTCCGCGAAGCCCCCGTGATCGTCGCCGCGCTGCGCAAGCTGGGCACAAGGCCCGATGCGCTCATATGCGACGGCCACGGTCTCGCGCATCCGCGCCGGTGCGGCATCGCGTGCCACATCGGGATCCTCACCGGCCTTCCGACCATCGGCTGCGCGAAGAGCCGCCTGATCGGAAGACACCGCGAACCCGGCCCGAAGCGCGGCGCGCGAGCAGTCTTGATGGACCGAGGCGAGATCGTCGGCAGTGTGCTGCGCACGCAAGACGGCGTGAAGCCGGTCTTCGTCAGCATCGGCCACAAGGTCGACCTGCGTACAGCAGAACGTGTGGTGCTCATGTGCGCGACGCGCTACCGCCTGCCCGAGCCCACGCGCCTGGCCGACGAGCTCGTCGCCGCCGCCAAACGCGGGACGCCGACCTGAATCGGCACAGAAAGCTCACGCGAAGGCACATCGCGGCTCGCGGCCGCGATCAAGAGATGAGTTACAACGGATTGAACAGATGGCACCGATTCTCTGAGACCAGGACTCGGGGGCCGCAGCCTGGATTTCTGCTTCGAGGCGAGCGGTGGTGGCCCGTCGAGTACGTGGAGGTCCAGCGCCACAACCTCCTGCACCCAGGGCGCGGGGCAAAGCCCCGTTGGAGTGCGCTCACTCCCCGCTGCCGAGCGAGCGCACGGCGGCGACGGCGCGCCGCCAGCCGCGGTAGAGCTGCTCGCGGTGCTCGGGTTTCATGCGCGGTTTGAAGACGCGATCGGGCTGGCGTACGCGCAGCAGCTCCGCCGTGCGCTTCCACAGGCCGACGCCGCGGCCGGCCAGCAGCGCCGCGCCGAGAGCGGTGGTCTCGACGATCTTCGGGCGGTCGACGACGACGCCGAGAACGTCGGCCTGGAACTGCATGAGGAAGTCGTTGGCCGACGCGCCGCCGTCGACCCGCAAACCGGCCAGTGAGCGGCCGGCTTCCGCGGCCATGGTGTCGACGACGTCGCGTGTCTGATACGCGAGCGACTCCAGCGTGGCGC
Organism: Desulfurellales bacterium; assembly: GCA_037440565.1. Classification (GTDB taxonomy): domain Bacteria; phylum Desulfobacterota; class Binatia; order HRBIN30; family CADEER01; genus JBBITY01. Next base: position 4,301 of record JBBITY010000215.1, on the reverse strand, counting down.
GCACGACGTGCGCGCGCGTGACGCCGCGCGTGAGTCCCACCAACGCCCCGCGCGCGGCCGGGTCCCAGTAGGGCGCGCCCATGCCGACGAACGCCGGAACGAGATACACGCCGAGCGTCGAGTCCACCTGCTTCGCGAGCCGCTCGCTCTCCTCCGCCGATTTGAGCAGGCCGAGGCCGTCGCGCAGCCATTGCACCGCCGCGCCAGCGATGAACACCGACCCTTCCAACGCGTAGGCCGGCGTGCCGTCGGCGGCACAGGCGATGGTCGTCAGCAACCCCTTCTGCGAGTTGACGGGCTCGGTGTCCGTAAACATGAGCACGAAGCAGCCCGTGCCGTAAGTGTTTTTCACCAGGCCGGGTTTGAAGCAGCCCTGACCGTAGAGCGCTGCCTGCTGGTCCCCGGCGATGCCGGCGATCGGCACCTCGGCGCCGAAGACGGCCGCGTCGGTGGTCGCGACGATCCCGCTCGAGTCCACGATGTTGGGCAATATCCCCGCCGGCACGTCCAGGACCCACAGCAGATTGTCGTCCCAGCCCCGTCGGTGGATGTCGTACAGCAACGTGCGCGAGGCGTTGGTGTGGTCGGTCACGTGTGCGCGCCCGCCGGTGAGCTTCCATACCAGCCAACTGTCGATCGTCCCGAAGGCAAGGCGGTCGGCCCGCGTTCGCAGGTCCTTCACGTGATCGAGCAGCCAGCGCACCTTGGTGCCGGAGAAGTACGGATCGAGCACCAGGCCCGTCTTGCTGCGAATGGTGTCCTCCAACCCCTCCGCCCTGAGGCGCTCGCAAATCTCCGCCGTGCGGCGGTCCTGCCAGACGATGGCGCGGTGCACCGGGCGGCCGCTGTTGCGATCCCACAACACGGTGGTTTCGCGCTGGTTGGTGATGCCGATCGCCGCGAGATCGGCCGGCTTCAGCTTCGCACTGCGCAACGCTGCCTTCACCACGCGCGAGGTCACCGTCCAGATTTCCTCCGGGTCGTGCTCGACCCACCCCGGGCGCGGGTAGTGCTGGCTGAACTCGGAGTAAGCGCGCCCGCGCGCGCGGCCGGCCTCGTCGAAGACGAGGGCTGTGCTGCCGGTGGTACCTTGGTCGATGGCCAGGATGTAGCGGTGCATCATCTGCCCTCCAGGGCGGGTCACAATAGGGTTCTAGGGTTCTAGGGTTCAAGGGTTCGACCCGGCGGTCGGGGGTCGGGGGTGGGCACCGGGCACCGGCTCACGCGCTCACGGTTCACTGGTCGCTGGTCACCGGTCACCGGGTTGAGCGTTTGTGTTCTTTGCGTGGCGGCGGCATGAACAGGCACATGGAAGGCAGCAGGACGCCGGTGACCTGGGCGCGTCAGTCAGGAATCTGCGCCGCCGTCGTGGCGTTCACGGCGTGGATATCCCTTTCCGCCAGCGCCGCCGAAAGCCACTCGACCCCGTCGCGGCACGAGGGCGAAGAATATCAACCCTACAAGCCGACGGCGCGGCATTCATACGAGGACGTCGACCACTGGAAGGCCGTCTTCGACGCCCCCGGCCGCGACCACTGGCAGCGCCCTGCGCTCGCTGTGGCAGCCCTTCGCCTGGAACCGGGCATGTGGGTCGCCGACCTCGGCGCGGGGACCGGCTACTTCATGTCGTACTTGTCAGCGGCGGTGGGGAAGACCGGCACGGTCCTCGCCGTCGAGCCAGAACCGAAGCTGCTCGCGTATTTGCGCGAACGGGCCGAGAAGATCGGCGCGGACAACGTCGTGCCGGTGTTGGCCTCGCTCGACACCCCCCGCATCCCACCCGGCACGGTGCATCTCATCCTCATCGTCAACACCTTTCATCACATCGACGACCGGCTCAACTACTTCCAGCGCCTGCAGGGCGCCCTGAAGCCAGGCGGACGCATCGCCATCATCGACTGGCACAAGCGGCCCACACCCGAGGGCCCGCCGGTGGCACACCGAATCGCACGCGAGCACGTGGTGGAGGAAATGACCGCAGCCGGGTATCGACTCATCGAAGAGTCGGACATCTTGCCCTACCAGTACTTCCTCATTTTTCTGGTCAAGTGATGGGTGAAGCCAAACGGCGCGGCTCGCCCATCTGGTGGCTGCTGACGCTGCCCCTCATCGGGCTGCTGGTCAGGAACTACGTCAACCAATTCCGGTTCGGGCTGGCGTTTCGCCCCGCCTTCCTCAACAACCTCGGCCTCCTCGCGCTGCTCGTAGCCGTATGCCTGTGGATACAAGGCCGCAGCTTCTGGCCGCGGCCGCTGATCGCCACGCGGCGGCAGCTCGCCGCCCTGCTCGCCGTCTTGATCGTCGGCGTGCTGGCACGGACGGTCCATTTCGACATCTACCCGCCGGACGACGGGCAGTTATGGGAAGAATCGCAGATGGGCGCCGCCGCGGCCGACGCGGCGTACCACGGAGGCCTGGACAGCTTCTTTCCGCTCACCACACTCACTGCCGAGGTGGGGTTTCGATTGCTCGGCGTGTCGATGCGCGCGTTGCGTCTGCCTTTCGTGGTCCTCGGTGCGGCCAGCGTGGCCGTCTTTTTCGTCGCGGCGCGGCTGTTCTTCAACACCTACTTCGCCGCGTTTTTCACCACGGCGCTCTTTGCCTCGTGCGCGATGCTCGCGGGCGCGTCGCGGGTCGCATTGGAGACGATGGCACCGATTTTCACCACCGCCGTGGCCCTGGCCGCCTTATTTTACGCCTGCGCGAAGCGGAGCGTGGCGGCGTACGCCTTGGCAGGGTTTGCCAACGGCCTACTGGCGTTGGAGTACTTCAGCTACAAGGTCCTGCCGGGCTTCGCCGGCCTTCTGCTCCTCATGGACGGGTTTCAGCCGCGGACGGAGCCGTACTGCAACACACCGCCACGGGAATATCGGCTGGCCAATCTGTGCGCAGCGCTTCCGGGGCTCCTCGCCTTCGGCGCGTTCGCGTGCGCCGCGGCGGCGCCCGTCGTGCTGGCGAGCTGGTACCACGAGCTCACTCCGCTTCTCGACGGCTATGCCCGGCATCATCACGGGCTCACGATCGCGCGCGCGCAGCTCACGTTTCAGCAGGCCCTGTGGGCCGACGCGACGCGCATGGGCCAGGCGGCCTCCCTCGTCTTCTGGCAGGGAACGCACGGCGATCTTCTCCCGCTCTCGATGGGAGTGGTGGACGTCTACACGGGTGTCCTCGGCGTGGTCGCGCTGGTCTACTGCGCTGTCCGCGCACGCCGCTGCCCGGCCAAGCTCTTTCTCGTCACGGCGGTGATTCTGCTGGTTGCCCTGAGTGGATGGCTGACGTCGAGCCCGGCGCGCTACCGTCTCGTGCCGCTCATTCCGTATTACTTGCTCATGATCGGCGTTCCGGTCGACGACCTGTGCGCGCGCGTGACGCGTTATCGAACCGCTCTGAGGAGCGCACTGCTCCTCGGGCTCATCGCGCTCTGCGGTTTCAATCTTTACCAGTTCTTCGGCGTGGCGCTGAACCACCCGAACGTGCGAGCGAACTTCCATGACCTGAACATGATCCTCACGAGCGAGTTCGCCGCCATTCAACGACGCGAGCCGGCGGCCACAATCTACCTGCTCAGTGACCGCGACTTTCTCGGCATGAGCAGTGACTATGCCTTCCTGTACAACCCCAAGCGCGTGCGGGTCGTTACCTCGGCCGCGCAACTGGCGCAGGCACACGGCTACCTGTTCGCGCACGACCGGTACATCCCCGCCGCGCAGTCACTCCAAGGCCTCTCCGACTGCCGGCAATGGGACACGGGGTTCGGCCACACCGTACTGGCGTGTCGGTTGAGGTGACTTCTCGCGCAGTGACCTCGCAAGCGCCAGGCGGTGCCAGCGTCTGCGGCTGAGTGCGTGAGCGGGTGGTTGGCTCTTACGCCGGTGCCGGCGCGCACGCTTTCTCACCCGGTCACGAGCGTGGGACGGGCCACCTGAAATGGAATTCGATCGGAGGCGGGGCTGCGCTCCTGCGCCCCGCCGAGGGCAGAACCATCCGGGCCTGGTTCTCTCCTCGCACTCCTCTTTCCAGGCCTTGACAGCCTTCGCTCGGCCGGGATCGGTCGCGGCGGCACAGCCCGGCCACAACGCGCGGCTGTTCGTGCGAGAGGATCGTCCGCCCCCGCGCGCGCCGCCTGCTCAGCGGCACCGCAGGCCTCGTCCGGGTTCATTCCGGCGAACACCGTCGCTGGCGTCTGCGGGCGGTCCGTGCGCCGGCCTTCGCAAGGTTGCGGCCCTTTGTTTCAAGCTCGATCCAGCCACCGGCGCCCAAGTCCAAGCACCGAACCAGGCCAGATGTCCGCGTCCGCGCGC
>JBBITY010000214.1:4436-6102 GCA_037440565.1 Desulfurellales bacterium | reverse complement strand
CGGAGCGCAACCGCCGGTAGGCGACGCCGACACCGAGCGCCGTCAGCAAGCCGAAGCCCGCCGCGCCGAGCATGGGATTGAAGCCGAGCAGGAACCCCAGACCGACGCCCCCGAACGCGGCGTGTGACAGACCTCCCGTGATCGAGGCGATCCGCTTCACCACCACATAGGTGCCGATGACGCCGGCGGCGATGCTGGCCAGCAGACCGGCCACCAGCACCCGCTGGAAGAACGGCAATGTCAGCGCTTCGATCATCGCGGTGGCGCGCCGTGCTGGCCGAGCACCCGGTGCGGGTGACCGTGGGCCAGCAGGTCGATCGGGCAGCCGTACGTGGCCTCGATCAGCTCCGGGGTGAGGGCCTTCGAGGGGTGATAGTGCAGGCGGCGGTTGAGGCACGCCACGGCGCGCACGTACTTGGAGATCGCGCCGATGTCGTGTGAGACGATGATCACGGTCAGGGTTTTCGACAACTCCCCGAGCAGCTCCCATACGCTGTGCCCGATGCGTTCGTCGAGGCTGGCCATCGGCTCATCGAGCAGGAGGAGATCGGGTTCGAGCGCCAAGGCGCGCGCGATCAATACCCGCTGCAACTGGCCGCCCGAGAGCTTGCCGATTTGGCGATCGGCCATTTCCCCCATCTCCACTCTGGAGAGCACGGCGCGGGCAATTTCACGGTCTTCACGGCCGATGCCGCCGAGCAACCGGGCGCGGCCGAGCCGTCCCATGAGCACCACGTCGAGCACGCGGATGGGAAAATCGAGGTCGAACTGAAAGCCCTGGGGCACATAGCCGATGCGCCCGCGCACGCGCGCGGGCGGCTCCCCGAACACCCGCACCCGCCCGCGGTCGGGCTGCAACAGGCCGAGGATGACCTTCAGCAACGTCGTCTTTCCCCCGCCGTTCGGACCGAGAATGGCCAGATACTCGCCGGGCTCCAACGTCAAGCTCACGTTTTCGAGGACCGGCACGCCGCGAAAGGTGAAGGAGACGTCCTGCAGGTCGAGTGCCGGAGTCGTCATGCGCGCAGCGCCTCGGCGAGTTGAGCGGCAACGCCGCGAAGATTGTTCAGCCAGTCGGGGGCTTGTGGGTCGATCGCCTCTACCCGCGCCCCGATTTCCTCGGCCAACACGCGGGCGCTGCTGGCAGCAAACTGCGGCTGGGTGAAGATCACCTTGACGTGTTCGGCCTTGGCCTGGGTGATGAGTTCGGCCAGGTGTTTAGGGTCCGGTTCCTTTCCATCGCGTTCGATGGCGACCTGCTCGAGGCCGTATGTCGCCGCGAAATATCCCCAGGCCGGGTGGAAGACATAGAAGCGGCGCCGCGGCAGGCCGCCGAGCAGGCCGCGGATGTCGGCGTCGAGCTGGTCGATCGCCTGCTGAAAGCGCACGCGATTCGCCTCCAGCGTCGCACGGTGTACCGGTTGCAACCGCTCCAACGCGGCGGCGATGTTGTCGGCCATGATGCGGACGTGGACTGGGGAGAGCCAGACGTGCGGATCGTCGGACAGGTTTTGAATTCCGGCGAGGCCGTCGACGACCGGCAGCCGCTCGTTTTCGGCGAGGAGCTTTCCGAGCCATGCCTGTTCAAACGGGAAGCGCGGGTGTCCGACCTTCACGTACAGCGACGCATCCGAAACCGACGAAGCTCTGGAACGACGATCACGGC
>JBBITY010000214.1:0-4426 GCA_037440565.1 Desulfurellales bacterium | reverse complement strand
CCCGATGGTTGGCTCGTAAGTGTGGGGGTTGGCACCTGGCGGAATCATCACCATGGTTTCGACCAGATCGCGTGCGATCTGCTCGACAAAGAAGGCCTGCGGCGCGACGGACACCACCACGAGCGGTTTTCGGTGCGCCCTCGGAGCTGGTTGGCAGCAAAGCGCTGCAGCCGCACACAGGATGACGGCGGCCGCACGCGACCGCCCCCTTCGGTTCTGTGCCGCGGCGAAGGGAAAGCCAGGAATCACTTGGCTCATGATCAACGCGCCGTGCGCTGTGGCGGCAAGACACCGTCGCCCCCCGTCGCGCATTCTACTGAGGGCTTGTGAGGAAATCCCTCGGGGTGGAGCGATGCTCCCCCGCTCAAGAATGGTACCGGCGCAACGCCGCTCCAGTCTTGAGGGCGGGAGCCTTGCTCCCGCCCTTCCGCTGGTGTCCCCATCTGTTCCCGCGGGATCTTTTCACAAGCCCCGAGTCTGGCAAAGTCCGGTTACGTGCGGCGGCGATGAGCGTTCCTCCCTTTGAAGAAGAGGGGCCGGGGGGGATTTGCGCACACCGAGCAAATCCCTCTCGATCCCCCCTTTTTCAAAGGGAGACGATCTTCTTGCCACCGCTTCACCCTCCTCCAGCCCTGTCACCATATTTAGCAAGATTCAGTAAGGCGGCCTTCAGCGCATCCGGACGCTAGCGGTAGAGTGGCGGAACTCTGCCGCGGGGTCAATTCGGGGGTCAGGTGGCGGGGGGCAGGTGCCGGAGGTCGGGGTCGGGCGCCGGGCTTCCCGGAGGTTCCGAATGCCCGGCACCCGATCCCGCGACCCTCCGATCAGGGCTCTTCGGGAATCGTCAGCTGCTTGAGCACCGCGCCGGTGGCGTCGCGGTACGTGACCGTTGCTTCCGTGGGCGTCACCTCGATCAACCCGTAGTTGAAGCGGTCGATGTCGAAGTAGGTGACCGTGGGGAAAAACGCCGGCAGCACCGGAACGAAGGAGGCCACACTGGCCGGTAGCTCTCGGTAGATCGGATCCATGCCGATAGCGCCGGACACCAGCTCCTTGATAATCGGCGGCGTGGCGTTGCCCACCTGGCTGTTGATGATCAGGCCGTGAATGTCGGTCGAGAGGAAGATCACGTTCTTGATGTTGTTGGTCTTGATGTAGTTGATGATCTCGTCGCGCTCTGCCGTGTAGCCGTCCCAGCGATCGTAGGGGACGAACAGCAGGCTGCTGATCAGCGGACCGTTCATGATGAACTTGAACTTGGCCGTCGAGTTGAGCAGCCCGTTCTTGAGCCACTGCTTCTGTGTCGCCCCGAGGTAGGTGCGCCCCGGATCGGCGATTTCGGCGGCGCACAGCGGCGTTGGCAACGTCTTCGGCTGACCGTTGGTGTCGAGGCAGTCCGGCTCGGTAACGTATGCTTGGGGATCGCGGTACTGGCGGTCGTCGATGAGGAAAAATTCCGCCGCCTGTCCCCACTGGAAGTTGCGGTAGAGCCGCATCGGATCCCCCGTGTCCTCTCGAATGGGCAGGTAGTCGCGGAAGGCCTGGTTGCCGGCGGTCATCTGGGCCTGGAAACCCGGGTCCGGATTGGTGCCGTAAAAGTCGTTGGTCACTTCGTGGTCGTCCCACATCGCCAGCGTGCCGAAGTTTGCCAGGACGTTGCGCAGCGAGGCGTCGGACCAGTTCTCCTTGTATTTGTTGTGATAGTCGCTGCGGGTCACGGCGACGCCGCTGCCGCTGCGCTCGTCGTCGCCGTAAATCGTGTCGCCGATGAACAGCCAGACATCGGGATCGTCGGCGAGGACGGTGAACGGCTTGAAAAACGCGTTGGAGTCTCCCGTCCATACGAACCGCACCTCGTCGGTCGAGCTGGCGTCCGGGGCCGTGCGGACCCGGCCGACGCGGCTGACGTTCGAGCCCTGGGTAAAGCGGTAGAAGTACTGCGTCGCGGGGTCGAGCCCCGTGACTTCCGTCTTGACGGTGTTGTCGGCGGCGGCATCGGGGGTGAGGCCCGTCTGGGTGTTGACGATGGTGGTGAAGTCCTCGTCGGTCGCCACTTCGAGCGTCACGCTGCCGGGGCCGTCGGTGCGCGTCCATGCGATGAACGCATCGTCCGTCTGGTCCCCCGCCGCCACCCCGTGGGAGAACGGCGGTGCGTCGGGCAGCGGATACGCGGTTTCCGCGCCGGCGTCGGCGTCACCCGCGGCCGCAGCGGCGACGCAGCGGAAGAGCTTGATGTCGTTGGTCAGCGTCGCGTCGAAGCGGTCGAAGGTCAGGTTGGCGAAGGTGGTCGAGCCACTGCGCTCGCAGGGGAACCCCCAGTCCTTTGCCGCATCGAGCACCTGCGAGGCGCTGCACACAGCGAGCACCGCGTCGCGGAAGGCGGTCAGATCTTTGTCGAGCTTCGCGAGGGTCTTTTGGTCTGGACACGGCCCGTCGATCTTGCCGGCCATCAACTTCTTTGCGCAGTTGCGCCGCCTGGTCTGACGTTTCTTCGCGTACTTCTGGCTTTCTTTGGCAATCGTCGTCTGGCAGAAGCGCAATGCGGCCATGTCCCGGCACACCGTTCCGGTTCCTGGGCACTCCGTAGCCAAATTGCCGAGCGGATCGCAGGGGAGGCCGTCGTTCGTTCCCCCCTGGCACACCGCCACCGCGCATTCGGTCCCGCCGTTCGGGCATTCGACGGCCAAATCGCCGGCCGGGTTGCACGGGAGGCCGTCGTTGTCGCCGCCCACACAAATGCCAGCGAGCACGCCTGTCATGTCGTAAACAGTTTCCAGCAAGCGATCCGCGCCCACACCGTGCGCCTGATCGGCGATGCAGCCGGCAACGTCCGCCACACTCAGCGCGGCGGTGGTGCCGCACGGCAGGCCAAGGACGACCGCGCTCGGAATGGGATCGCTGCAATGAGTCCCGATCTTTTGTTCGAGCTTTTCGGCGGCCGACTGAAGCTTCTCTCCGGTCTTGCTGTCCAGGTTCAGGTTGTCCTCGCACGAGCCTTCCGGGCATTCGCCGTCATTGGCGCAGGGGAGGCCGGCGTTGTCGCCGCCCACGCACTTCTTTGGGCGGCACTCGACCGTGGGTGCGAAGTCACCGGAGGCCTTCCGCTCCTCGCACGTGCTGACGGTCTTGTACCGTGCCTTGAAATAGTTGCGGGCCGCCAGGGCGATGGTGTCCTGGCATTTGAGCTCGGTCTCACTGAGGGCAGGGGCTGGCCGTGCCGGTGCGGCGAACGAAAGCGCGGCGGCGAGCAGCGCCCACCACGCGGTGGATAGTGCGAGACTGGGACGCGTTTCCATTGTTGAACCCCCTCAATGTGCTGGTTGGAGATCGCGAACGGCATTCGGCGTCGTGCCCGAAGCTGCCGGACCCCTCCTGCTTATTGCACGCCGGCCGCGAAAATTGCCAGCAAAAACACTTCTTTCTTCCGAGCTTGACCATGCCGAGGCCGTCTCCTACGCTGCAAAGGGAGTAGGAGTTCTCCGCGGACACGCGAGCCGGCCATGGGATTGTTGAACCGAATTTTCGGTGGCGGGAGCACACCGTCGGGCGGGCCGCCGGTCCCGGCGCGCGCCGAGCCCGCGCCCGTGCCCTCGCCCCAGGGGCGCAACAATTACATCATGGTCATTCTGGATAGTTGCCGGTTCGACAGCTTCGTGTCGGCCCATCCCAAAACGATCCAGCGCCTCGGCCCACTCGAGCGGCGCTGGAGCTATGCGTCGTGGACCGCCCCATCGCACTACAACCTGCTCATGGGCCTCCTGCCGCATCTCAGCCCCGAGCACGTGTACGCGTCCGAGTACTACAAGCGCGACTTCATCCGCTACAACGAGCGCCTCGGCTGCGAGGGCATCGAGTTCAAGAAGCTCATTCCGGCCCTGTACCTCCCCACCTTTCTCAAGCACAAGATGGGCTATCGGACACACGCCATGGTCTCGCTGCCGGTCCTCAACCCGGCCACGGTGCTCAACCGCGACTTCGATTCCTACACGCTCATGCCCAAGCACAACGACATGGCGGCGATGCTCGATCGGATGGTTTTCGACGATGAGCGCCCGTCCTTTTATCTCCTTAACGTCGGCGAGACCCATTATCCGTTCGCGCTGCCCGACGAGGACCCGGATGAGTGGCCGCGCATCTCGGGGGTGCACGGCGTGTTCAAGCACCTCGACGAACAGGTCGTCGGCGGCAAGCTGGTCGAAGACGGCACCGAGCCCAAGTTCTTCGACCAGGAAAAGCTCGACCTCCTGCGCGCGCGCCAGATCAACACGGTGCGCTACCTCGACGGCGTGCCGCAGCCGGACGGGACAAGCCACCCGGGGGCGGCAAACCTGCGCGTGCAGATGCCGGTGTCTGGAGCGGGTCGAGCGGCGCTCGATTTCATCTCGGACGGCGCGGTGTTCAGCTATCGCCGCGTGCCGGGGACGCC
>JBBITY010000213.1:0-6103 GCA_037440565.1 Desulfurellales bacterium | reverse complement strand
CGCACTCTCGCTCCGGTTCCAGATGCCAGTCCGACGGCGACATGCCGCCGAGGAGGACATAAACCTGCTGCGGGTCGAGGCCCGCTAGTTGGAGCCAGCCGGCAATGGCACGGTGCGTTTGCTCCACGAGCGTCCGCATCGGCAGGCAGAGGATGAGCCGACGTGGCCAGGCGCTATCGCTGCGATGCACGCGATTAAACAGCCAGGCGATCACGACACCGGCAGTTTTTCCGAACCCTGTAGGAATACGGATCAGCAGATCCCTGCACACGGGATCGGAGGCAAGACGCCTTTGCCAATCGTGTGGGCGGTAACTGCTCACGCGACAGAAGAAATCATCGAAGGACCTCATAGAGGCCTCATCGAGAGTGCTATTCGGCCGAGGCGCTGGACCATCCGCTCCCAGGCGACGAGGTCGCAGGCCATGTGGTCCGCATCGATGTCGACCGTGAGTCGAAGGTACCCATGGGCGATGACCGCAAGGCCACTGCAACGAGGTACCGGGCGCTCGCCTCGTCCAGGACGCGGGCAACGGCTTCGAACGCGGCCTTCACACTTTCTCCGTGAAGCCCGTCGGGATCCGGACGAGCCAGTCGGTGCACACCGGATCAGACGCAATGCGCGCCAGCCACTTATGCGGCACCCGCCCTGTCGCCGTCCGGAAGAACTCGCCAAAGGTCATGGATCGTGACTCGTGCTGCTGAATCGTGACTCGTGTCCAAGGCTGGAGCCGCCAAAACGAGCGCCGAGCATCCTTCACCGCCCATTCCCGAACAGTGCCGCCATCGACACGTCCACACCCTTCTTCTGCAGCACCCTCGACGCATCGAAAATCTCGATCTCCAACGGCTGCCCCCTTGCAGAGAGATGCACGATGACGCCCTCGGCGAGATCGCGCGAGTCCACGGGCCGCCCCTCGCGCAATCGAATCGTCACCACATCGGCATCAGGCGAGTATGCGGTCTTCATGAATGCGTCACCCAGCCTTGCGCCGGCACGCCCGCTTGACCCTCACGCCGCGCTTGCCCCCTTGGGAGTCTACTTTGCCCGTCGCCAGAATGTGACCGCATCCTGCTCTCTTGGTGGGCTGGCCCATGTTTGCCGCCATCTTCCCCTTCAGCGAACGTCGGTGCGCACGTTACACCGACCGGCACGCCAGCGGCAAGAGAGTGCGAGGGGAACCCTCACCTCATTCCTCTCCCGCGAGCGCGCGGGCGGGGAGGTTTGCCTCCCCCCTGCCTCATCGCTCCAGGCCGTCACCTTCGCCTCAACGAGGCCACGCGGGTGCTGACTGACCGTGCCCGAAGAGGCCTAGATGATCCCGCTGTGTGAGCTGGGTGCGAGCGCTCAGAAGTCGACAGCCGATGATCGGCACTGGCGGCGCACGATCTCCCTGGCAGTCGAGCCGAAGGACGTGTGGGAGCGGCCGGTGGAGCCGACCGAGCAGGCCGTCGGCTGGAGAGTCCGCCCGCCAGCCGCTGCTGGTAGTCGTACCGCAGACCACACTCCTCTCTCCCCCCTCCGCCCGAAATTTCATCGGCGGTTGACTCCGTCCGTCGTTGCCGCAACACTCCGTGTAACGGCGGTACGCATGGAAGCTCTGCCTGCCATCCTCGAAACGATGCAGATCACCCTGCTTGTCAACGCGGCGCTAGCTGTGTTTGGCTTGAGCGTCCTAGCACTCATGCTTTACCGACAAAGCAAGGCTCTCGGTGCTATCTCCAAGCAGGTCGCCGACATGGAAGAACTTGCCGCCAAGGCCGCCACTGCGCTGGAGAACGTCAGCCGCCTCGTCGTCCATTCCGGCGCGCGAAGCTGAGAGAGTGAGGAGAACGCTGACCTCTGTCACCTGGAAGCAGAGGTCGACGCCGTAGCGTGCGCCCGCATCGGCATGCAACGAAAGCGTCTGGCATCCAACCCCCCATTCCTTCCTGGCGCGCGGTGAGGGGTAGTTGGTGAACCCAAGGTCACTAATCACTCATCAAGCGCCCGGGCGCGCAGCGCGGCAGGCCGCGACCAGTTCGCGCACCACGTCCCGGATGCGGCCGTACTCCTGCGCCACCAACCACTTGCGGCGGAAGACGCTGGCGCCAAACGCCACGGCGGATGCGCCGCACTCGAAGTAGGCGGCCATGTTCTTGGCGTTCACGCCGCCGCAGGCGAGCAGCTCGATATTCTCGAACGGCCCCTTAATCTCGTGGAAATACTCGGGTCCGAAGCAACTGGCGGGAAAGACCTTCACCATCGTGGCGCCGGCTGACCAGGCCTCGTAAATCTCCCGCGGTGTGAGCGCACCGGGAAACACCGGCACGCCGTCCGCCACGCAGCGCTCGACCACCTCCGGCACCAGAGCCGGCAGAACGATGAACGACGCGCCGGCATTGCGCGCGGCCGCCAGCGCCTCGACGGTGAGCACGGTCCCCGCCCCCACCATGAGGCGGCCCCCTCCCGCCGCCACCATGCGCCGGATCAGCGCCGGCGCCCCGGCCGTGTTCATGGCGATCTCGATCGCTTCGAGCCCGGCCTCGATCACGGCTTCCGCAAGCGGCTCGACATCGTGCGCGTCGATGCCGCGCACGATGCCGAGCAACGGCAATCGGCGGAACCGCTCAAGCTGCATGCCCGTCCCCTCCCTCAGTCCAGCAATCCACTGTCCACCCTACTGCCCCTCGACCGACAAGTCACGGGCGGGGGCTTTTTCAGGTGTTGGCCTGATGAGGCACGGCTACTCTGCGCCTCCGCGCCCTTGCGTTGAGCTCCTTCTTGCCCTCACTCCTGCGGCGGAAAGTCCAGAGCGCACCAGAAGGCGCATGCATCGGCCTTCGCGCCGGCCTGGCTCACCGCCGTTCGGCGGCAGCGCGCAGCTCGGCGCGAAAGTCGGGATGCGCGACCTCGGCCAGCGCGCGGGCCCGCTCGACGTCGGTCAGCATGCCCAGATTGGCCACGCCGTGCTCGGTGACCACGTACTGCACGTGGTGCCGCGGCGTGGTCACCGGCGTCCCGAGAGGCAACGCGGCCACGATGGTCGAGCGCACCTGACCGTCGACGCGCGCTGTCGAACGCACGCAAATGATGCTCTTCCCGTTCGCACTGTGATGCGCGCCGATGACGAACAGCTCGTGCCCACCCACTCCCGAGTACTGCCGCGGACCGATGGTGTCGGCCATCACCTGGCCGGACAGATCGACCGCCAACGCTCCGTTGATACTCACCATGCGGCGGTTGCGGCGGATCACGGCCGGGTCGTTCACCTGTGCCACCGGCAGAAGACGCACCTCCGGGTTCCGATCCATCCACTCGTACAATGCCCTCTTGCCGGCCGCGAACGTGCCGATCGTGAAGCCGTCGAAAATGCCCTTGTGGTTGGTCACTTTCCCCGCCTTGTGCAGCTCCATGATGCCGTCGACGATCATCTCGGTGTGAATGCCGAAGTCGCCCTTGCGACCGGCCGCGAGCAACCGCGCTACGATGTTGGGGATGGCGCCGATGCCGATCTGCAGTGTCGCGCCGTCTTCCACCAACCCCTCGATGTGGCCGGCGATGGCGCGGTCCTCGTCTGCGACCGGCACATCGGGCAGCTCGAACACCGACCGGTCGGACTCGATCACGCAGTCGATCTCGGAGATGTGGATGCGATGCCCGCCGTAGCGCTCGAGGCCGAACACGCGCGGCATGTCGCGAACGATCTCGCCGATCGCCAGCCGCTCCGGATCACGCGCCGCTTCCACGAAGGCGTTGAACGCAGCACCGGCGTGCAGGCCGAAGCTCAAAAAGCCGCGCTCGTCCATTGGCGCCAGGGCTGACGCGATCACGCGCGGCCGTGCCAGGCGGGCGTAGCGCTCCCAGCCGAGAAAGTCCGCGGGCAGGTACTGGATGTTGGCCCCCATCGACTTCAGCATCCGCTCCAGCGGTCCATAGAAGCCGCTGATGAAACGCACCCCCGGCTGCTGAAGGACCGCGTACGGCTCGACCAGCAACCCGCCGAAGACCGACAGGTCGCGGTAGTCGCTGCGCTCCGCCAGCGCGTTCAAGAAGGCGCGCGGTTGGCCGGTGATGATCGGCACGGCCAGGGTGTCCTGGGGCCGGACGAGATCCGCGGCCTCCCGGGGACTGCGCAGCTTCGCCTGGTACAGGGCCGCCGGGTCACCATGCGCGTGGCGCGACATCGCGGACCATCTCTGCTCGTTCACGAGCCACCGCGCAAGTGGGCGGCACCAAAGCTCGGTTGTGGTCGCATTGGCCTGAAGTACAAACGGTCTTTTTTCGCACAAATTTTCGCCTCCGCCATTCCCGCTAAGAGCTTGCGAAGAAATTCAGGTGGGGAGAGGCTGCAACATCGGCGGAAGGGCGTGAGCCGTGCTCCCGCCCTCAAGGCCGAAGCGGCGTCGCACCGGCAGCGTTTCGGGGGGCGGAGCGCTACTCCATCCCGAGGGATATTTGCATAAACTCTGCGCCCGAAGTGCAGGGGGGGCACGGCCGTGCGCCGCCAACAGGTGGGAGCCGCGCTCCCGCCCCTTCCCTGAAGGGTGCGCACAAGGGCGGCTGCCGTCCGTTCCATCCGGGGCATCCGTTGGAGGCCGTCTTCTCGGCATCTTCGCGTCCCGGTTGTCTCGCGCACCCTTTCAGCCGTACAATCCGCTCACGAAAAGCGGCCGGCGTCCCGTTCCCGCACAGGAGGTCCGATGACGAAAATCTATCTCACAAAGTACGCGCAGAGTCGGTTCGGCAATCTCGGCAACTACCCGATCGAGTCCATGATCAAGGACGCCGGCACCGCGGAGCTCGACGGCATCGACCGCAACGCGATCGACCACATCGCCATCGCCGGTTTGCTCACACCGACGCTGAACAATCAGTTGCTGATCGCCGGCCTGGTCGCGATGGATCCCGCGTTCACGAACAAGAGCATCAAGGGCGTCGCAAACGCGTGCGACTCCGGCGGCCTGGCCGTGCTCGATTGTGCCGGCGCGATCCTCGCCGGACAGGCGCACGTCGCACTGGCCATCGGTCTCGAAAAGATGCACCCCCTCGAAGGCAAGCTGGACTCCAAAAAGGTGGGCGAAGCGCTCGGCGCCGCCGCACACCAGGAGGATCTCTTCCCGCCTCTGACGTTCCCGCACTGCTTTGCCGTGATCATGGATCGCTACATGAAGGCGTATGGGTACAGCGAAGAGGAGTTCGCCGTCGTGCCGCCGCTCTTCTATGAGAACGCCGCGCACAATCCGCTTGCCCACATGCACAAGCCGAAGGCGCCGGTCACCGTGCAAACCGTATTGGAGAGCTACCGGCTCTTTTCCGACCCGCCCCTGCCGCTCAAGCTCTTCGAGTGCTCGCAGATTTCCGACGGGGGGGCGCGCATCCTCGTGTGCGACGAAGAGGGGCTGGCGAAACTCGGCATCCCGAAATCGGCCGCCACCGAGCTGGCCGGCTTCGCCCAGGCCACGGATAGTTTGTCCATGGCCTCGCGCGGCGACAACCTCCTCAAGCCCGTGGGAGCAAAGCGCGCCTTCGGGGCCGCCATGCAGATGGCCGGGGTGACGCCACAGGATCTCTCGGTACAGGAGGTGCACGACTGCTTCTCCGTGATGGCGCCGCTGGCGGTGGAGATCACCGGACTGGCCGAGCCGGGCAAGTGGCTCCGGTACTTCATGGACGGGCGGGCGCGCCGGGATGGGCAGTGTCCCATCAACACGTCCGGCGGGCTCATCGCCAAGGGACATCCGATCAGCGCCACCGGCGTCGCCATGATCGGCTGGGTGCACCAGCAACTGCTCGGGACAGTGCCCCCGGCGCTGCAGGTCGCCCGCGCGCAGGTCGGCGCCACCCTCAACATCGGCGGCCCGATCTGCAGCACCGTGGCGACAGTACAGAAAGCGGCGTAACGGGAAGGAGAAAACCGCCAAGGGCCTGTGCCGCCGAAACCTATTCCGGCCGACGCCGGCCTGGAAAGAGGAGCGCGAGGGGAAAACCAGGCCGGATGGTTTTCCCCTCGGCGGGGCGCGGGGGCGCCAGCCCCGCATCCGATGAAGAATCGATCTTTCATCGCAGGCGGGCTTCGCCCGGCACCCAGCGAGGGAAACACCTCGCGGTTGTTTCCCTCGCG
>JBBITY010000212.1:3330-6124 GCA_037440565.1 Desulfurellales bacterium | reverse complement strand
GTTTTTTCGGAACTTCGAGCAAGGAGCGAACATGGAAGCGAAACGTCTACAGGGCCGGGTGGCCCTGGTCACTGGGGCGGCCTCGGGCATCGGCTACGCCTGTGCTCGGCGCTTTGCGGCGGAGGGCGCCGTCGTGATCGGCCTTGATTTGAAGGAGTCAGCGGAGTGGGAGCATGTCGGCCGGGAAGCCTCCGCGGCGCGTTTCTTCGTGGCCGACGTCTGTGACTTCGCGGCAACCGAATCGGTCGTGAGCGAGGTGGTGCGGGAGCACGGCCGTCTCGACGTCCTGGTGACCGCGGCTGGGGTCGCGGGCGGCGGCGCGGCGCACGCGATTCCGATCGAGGAGTGGGACCGCGTACAGGCCGTCAATCTCAAAGGCACGTTCCTTTCGGTCAAGGCGGCGCTTCCCCCCATGATGGAACAGCGGTCGGGGAGCATCATCACCATCGCGAGCATCGAGGGCCTCGAAGGCAGCGAAGGGGGAAGCGCGTACAACGCATCCAAAGGCGGTGTGGTGCTGTTGACGAAGAACGTCGCCATGGACTACGGACGGCTCGGCATCCGCGCCAACAGCATCTGCCCGGGGTTCATCGAGACCCCGCTGCTCCAGTCGGTCTTGAGCGGCGAGGTCCTTGCACCGTATCGCGAGCGCATCCGCGATCAGCACAAGCTCGGGCGGCTCGGCCGGCCCGAAGAAGTCGCGGGCGTGGCCTTCTTCCTCGCCTCGGACGATTCATCGTTCGTCACCGGCCAGGCCTTGGCGGTAGATGGAGGATTCACTGCCGGCCACCGCTTCGGCTTCACGCAGTTGATGGGCCTCGAATGAGCGACTCACCTCGACGAGTCGCGGCGCGTCGCCCGGCGAGGGGTCGAGCGATGCTCCATCCCTCAAGTAATGGGATCCGCGTAAGGCCCTGCGCGGCCATCGCAGGGGCGCACGGCCGCGCGCCGCTCCAGCCGGGAGCGCTGCTTCCGCCCAGATTTCGGTCGGGGCAGGTTTGAAACCGGTTCGAAACCTGCCCCGACGGCGGTCAGGATTCCGCTGCGGCGACCAGCTCCGCCAGCGCATCCTTGATGTACGCGCCGATGGTCTCGATGTCGGGCAGCGCATCGTAGTCGCCGAGCAGCCCGAACGTCAGCGCGCCGTTGTAGCTGACGAGCGCCACGATCATCGCGAAGCCGCGGGCGGCGTGAAGTCTTGCAGCGCGGCGATGGCCCGCGCACCGAGCGCCTGCTTCGAGCGCTTCAGGTCGTCAAGCGCGCGGACCACGATGCGCAAGCGCTCCACCGGTTCCGCCGTGCCGACCGGCAGCGGCGCAGAGCATTCCACGATGCGCGTACCGCCGGCGGTCGCGCTGCGCAGCGAGATCGGCACGGCGGCCCGCATCTGCAGCGCGCGCGTGCGAATGCCGCGTTGGCGGAGCCAGGAAGCCAGCGCACCGGTGACCAATGCGAGATACACGTCGTTGATCGTGCCGCCGAAGGTATCCTTGATGCGCTTGAAGTCGGCGAGCCGGCAGCGCGTCCAGTACACCTGCCGATGGGTGCCGACCGCCACGTTGAGGGCCGTCGGTGACGCCGGATGCATGTAGGCACGTGCCAGCGCGCGGAGGCCCTGGACCACCTCGCGGGCCGCGGCGGCGGTCGCTTCCAGATCGTCCAGCGCGCTTCGGGCTTGCCGCGCCGCCTCGAACGGCGCCGTCACGAGGTCGCGGATCGCAGCCCCGACCAGCTCGGCCGGCGACGGCTCCGGATAGGGCACCCACGGGTGCTCTGGCGGCGGCACCGGCGCAGGATCCCGGCTGGTGTCGTACAGCACGGTAGTGATGTCGACGCTCGATATGCCTCGACGAGGGCTCGGTGGACCTTGTTGATGACGGCGAAGCGATGGTCGTGCAGGCCTTGCACCAGCCACAGCTCCCACAGCGGCTTGGAGCGATCGAGGCCCTGCGAGAAGATCCGGCCGACGAGCGCCCGCAACTGATCCAACGAACCCGGAGCCGGCAGCGCCGTGTGCCGCACGTGGTATTCGAGGTTGAAGCGCGGATCGTCGATCCACAGCGGCAACGCCATCTGCAGCGGCGCAAAGGCCAGTTTCTGGCGGTAACGTGGCACGAGGTGGAGCCGTGCCTTCACGTGGTTCAGGAGTTCCGCATACGCCGGCGGCGCCCGTCGGCGATCATCACCCACCCGATGTGCGCATGCGTGCCGCGATCCTCCTGCCACAGGAAGGCCGCTTCCGCCGTGGTGAGCCGATCCAAGTGTTGTGCGGCCATTAGTCGACGCCTTCCAGCCCAACAGCTCTGGAGCCCCCCGCTTTCCGCGCCACTAACCGTTTCCTTCTTTTTTCCCTTGCGGGGGGCAGGGCACCAGCGCGCGATGTGCTGAAATTCCGTTTTCGCACGGTGCTTGGACCCCCGGGCACCCGGCACCCTGCTCTTATCCCGTTTTGTGCGGCGGTTCCAGGACCGTGCCGTGGACAGGTTCCGCACTGACTGAATCTCGCGAAATATGGGGACGGATCACAAAGTGGGGCACACTCTTCTGCGCCGCACGTAACTGTATTGTGCGCTCGCGGCAGGAGACTCCGGCGGCCGCGTTGACGGCGGCGGCGCGGGCGTACTAACGAGTGGCCTATGAGCGAACCTCGCACAAGGCATCTCGGTTTCGCCGAGTCGGCAGAGGGTCTGCACGACGCTGCACGCAAGGCCGTCGGCTACGACGACTTCGGCGACCCAGCATACCTGGAAGGCTTCCGCGTGTTGCTGGAGGCATACGATCGCGAGTCGCGCCT
>JBBITY010000212.1:0-3320 GCA_037440565.1 Desulfurellales bacterium | reverse complement strand
CCGACCGGCCAGGCAATGGTGAACCAGCAGTTGCTCGGCATCCTCAAGAACCGGCTCGTGGCGCAGAGGTTCTGGACCGAGAACCCCGCAATCCTCCGCACGGAGATCCGGCGGCCCCTGTTCATCCTCGGCCTGGTGCGCACCGGCACGACGGCGCTGCACCACCTCATGGCACAGGATCCGAGCAACCAGGTGCTCGAATACTGGCTGGCGGCGTCGCCCTCGCCGCGACCGCCGCGCGACCAGTGGGAAACCGATCCGCGCTTCCAGCAATCGGCGCAGGAAATCGAGTGGATGTACCAGACGGACCCGAGCCTGAAAGCCATGCACCTGATGACCGCCGACGGCCCGGAGGAATGCCGCCACCTGTTGCAGCAGAACTTCACCGACGACACGTTCGACTGCAACGCGACGATTCCGTCGTACTCCGACTGGTACGGGCGGCACGACATGCTGGCGACCTACCGGCGGCACCGCGATCTGCTGAAGCTGATCGGCTCGCCGACCCCCGACCGGCGCTGGCTGCTCAAGTATCCCGTCCACATGGGCAACCTGAGGGCGCTCTTTGCGGTCTACCCCGATGCCTGCATCGTCCAGACTCACCGCGACCCGGGGAAGGTGATGCCCTCCATTTGCAGCCTGGTGGCCGGCTGGCGCGCGCTGTACGAGGACAACGTCGACCGCCACGCGGTGGCGAAGTGGCTCATCGATCTGTGGGCGACGCGCTTGGAGCGCGGCCTGGAGGTCCGCCGCGAGCGCGATCCGAGACAGTTCTTCGACCTGCACCTGCGCGAGGTGCTCGCCGATCCGATCGGAGCAGTCAAGCGCGTGTACGACCACTTCGGCCTGGAGCTGACCGACGAGGCACAGCGGCGAATTCGCCGGTGGCTGGACGAGAACCCCAAGGGCAAGTACGGCGAGCACGTGTATCGAGCCGAGGACTTCGGCCTCACCGACGATATGATCGCTGAGCGCTTCGGGGCGTACATGGAGCATTTTCACATCGAGCGCGAGCGGTCGGGGTGAGGCGAGAACGCGCTCCACGAGATGAGGGCGCCGATTCCCATGCGTTGTGATGTCGATTTTCGTGGCGCCTTGACGTCTTGGCGCGAGGATTTTCCGTCACATCGAGCCTAGACGTGGTGGGCGCAGGCCTCACTGCCTGCGCGGCGGCCACCGACCGCCCCACCCTTTTGGCGCTCGACAACGGAAGGGAGTGCGATGGTACAGCGCGAGCCGCGGAGCGACGGGGAAGCAGCGCTCCTCGAACTGGCCGAGCGGGTCCTCCCGAGCGCCATCAGGAACACGACAACCACTCCGGAGCGGGCTGTGGTCATCACGTCCGGACGCGGCGCGCGCATCACCGACGGCAGCGGCAACGAGTACATCGATTACCTGCTCGGCTCGGGGGCGATCCTGCTGGGCCATGCGCATCCGTCGGTTGTCGCCGCCGTCCGCGAGTGCGTCGCGCGCGGTAGCACGTACTTCCTCGTCAACGGGCCGGCGATCCTGCTGGCCGAGGAGATCGCGCGCGCGGTGCCGTGCGCGGAAAAGATTTCCTTCCACAGCACCGGGTCGGAGGCGACGTTCTTCGCCATGCGGCTGGCGAGGGCTTTCCGCAAGCGGGACAAGATTCTCAAGTTCGAAGGCGCCTACCACGGCATGAGCGACTACGCCCTGATGAGCACGCAGTGGACGCGCCCGCCCGCCGACTACCCTGTCGCGGTGCCGGCGTCGGCGGGTATTCCGCGCTGTGCTGCAGGCGAGGTGCTGATCGCCCCCTTCAACGACATCGGAGCCACCGCGGCGATCATCGAGCAGCACCGCGACGAGCTGGCCGGCGTGATCGTCGAGCCGATGCAGCGCACCATTCCACCGCGGGGCCGCTTTCTCCACGACCTGCGCGAGGTGACCGCCCGGCACGGCATTCCCCTGATCTTCGACGAGATCGTGACCGGGTTCCGTCTCGCTTACGGCGGCGCGCAAGAATACTACGGCGTCATTCCGGATCTCTGTGCGCTCGGGAAGAGCATGTCGGGCGGCCATCCGATTACCGTGCTCTGTGGCCGCGCGGACATCATGGAGCACGTCGATCCGTCGCGCATCGCCAGCGGCGACCACGTCCGCCAGACGGGCACGCTGAGCGGCAATCCGGTCTCCGCCGTCGCCGCCCTGGCGACGTTAGAGGAGCTGCGGCGCGGAGGGACCTACGAGCGGCTGTTCGCAACTGGGCGGCGACTGATGGAGGGCTTGCGCCAACTGCTGGCCGAGGCGGGTATTCCGGCGCAGATTACCGGCGAGCCCCCGGCCTTCGAGGTGTGGTTCACGGAGAAAGAGATCACCGACTTCCGCGCCACGCTGTCGGCCGACATGGCCCTGCACGGCCGCTTCACCGAGCTGCTCTTCGACCGCGGCGTCATCAAAGCGCACGAGAAGTTCTTCATATCGCTCGCGCACACCGAGGAGGACGTCGCGGTCACACTGGAAGCGTTCCGCTCGGCAATCGGCGCGCTGCGAGAGCATGCCGCTTCTCCTTCGGGAAGGCCGTCTCCTCGATGAGGACAGCGAAAAGGGGATAAGTCCAATTTTCTCTGTGCCGGTGATGGTGAGAGACGGGGGCGGGAACGTAATTGGACTTATCCCCTTTTCCCGTGGAGCATTGCTCCACGGCGTAGTTTCTTTCAGAATCACGTCCACGCCGGGGAAAGCGAGGGGGTATGAAGTTCTGGCAATCCGTAGCCTTCACCGAAGCCGACCAGCTCTTCGAGGTGGTGAAGATATGCGAGGAGGTGGGTTTCGACGGGGTGATGATCTCCGACCACCTGCTGCACTTCGAGGTGCTGCAGTCCCCCTATCCCTACTCGGCGGACGGAAAGCCGCCGTCGTTCTCGGCGGAGACAGTCTGGCCCGAGTGTTAGTCCGCGATCGCCGCAATGGCGGCGGTGACCACGCGCCTCCACTTCGCCACCAACGTGTATATCCTGCCGCTGCGCAATCCGATCGAGGTGGCAAAGGCGGTCTCGAGCGTGGCTGCCTTCAGCGGCGGTCGGGTCGCTCTCGGAGCCGGTGCGGGTTGGATGAAGGAGGAGTTCGACGTGCTCGGCGTCGACTTCCGCAGCCGGGGCAAGCGATTCGACGAGTGCATCGAGGTATTGCGAAAGCTCTGGACCGGCAAGATGGTGGAGCATCACGGTAGGTTCTTCGACTTTCCCCGCGTGCTGATGTGCCCGGTGCCCGGCAATCCAATTCCGATTTACATCGGCGGCATGAGCGACGCCGCCCTGCGCACCCCGTTCCCCGAGCGAGCCGGCGCGGCCCTG
>JBBITY010000211.1:0-6153 GCA_037440565.1 Desulfurellales bacterium | reverse complement strand
CGTTCCAGATTCGCGGCTATTACCACGGCATGGAGGCTGACGTGGTCCAGCAGGTGCTCCGCGATGTCGCGCGCCTGGGCGCTGGCGGTTCTTAGCAGCGCCTGCTCCTGAGCACTGCTGTCAGGCATTGCGTGACGCATTCCTCCCGCCTCCTCTCCCTCCGGTTGTGTGGCCGCTTTTCCGGCTGGCGGTCCGACCTCGCCATCGTGGCCGCCATCACGGCGCTCGCGGCGGGCCTGCGCGTGTGGCACCTGGAAACGGTGCCACTCGGCCTGCACGGCGATGAAGCATGGACCGGCATTGACGCCCGGCGCGTGCTCAAGGAGGGCTGGATCGGCCCGTACTTGCCGAGTGCGCTCGGCCAGCCGATCGGCCCGGCGTACTTTACCGCGCTGCTCTTCTCGTTCCTTCCCGACACCACGTTCACGCTGCGTTTTTCGATGGCGCTCTTCGGCATCGCCACGATCCCGGTCGCGTACTGCGCCTTTGCCGTGATGTTCAGCCGCACCGTCGCTGCGTTCGCGGCGTTGTTGCTGGCGGTCATGATGTGGCACCTCCACCTCAGCCGGACTGGCTTCATGGTGGTGTCGTGGCCATTCATCGAGATGGCGGCGATGCTGGTGATTTGGGGCGCAATCCGTCGCCGCAGCTTGCTGCGGTTCGCGCTCGCCGGTGTGGTTGCCGGCGTCGGCGTGTACACCTACCGTGCATACCTGCTGTTTCTGCCGGTGCTACTGGTGCCACTCGTGTGGACGTATGTTGTGGCGCGCTGGCCCTGGCGCACCGCTCTGGCTTCGATGTCGGCCCTCGCTGGCATGGCGCTCATGGTGTCCGTTCCAATGATCCGCTACGCAAAGACGCACAGCGCCGAGTTTCGTTACCACGAGAG
This sequence comes from Desulfurellales bacterium, assembly GCA_037440565.1. Taxonomy (GTDB): domain Bacteria; phylum Desulfobacterota; class Binatia; order HRBIN30; family CADEER01; genus JBBITY01. Next base: position 5,264 of record JBBITY010000211.1, on the reverse strand, counting down.
GGTCGTTGGTCTCACCCATAACGATGCATGGAAGACTGCATCGTTGACGGGGAAGACGGAGCTGTTGTGGGGCCGCGCGAAGGAATGGGGAATGGGCCTCGTGCGCGGCAACCGTCCCGATCTCGGCGATGCGCTCGCGACGGAGGGACACCCACCTGTCGATCCCATCGTTGCCCTTTGCGTGCTCGCCGGCATCACAGTTGCCGCCTGGAACTGGCGGCGCGCCGAATACGCGGTGCTGCTCGCGGCGCTACTGTTCCTTCCGGGGGGTGCGTTGCTGACGGTCGGCGACGGATTGTTTCGCCGCACGCTCGGGCTCGCGCCGTTTCTCGCTGTGCTCGCTGCACTCCCGCTCGATTGGATCTGGGGGCGCGGCCGCCAGGCGCGCGGCCTACTCCGCAACGGTTGCTTTGCATTGGTACTGCTCGTGCCGGGCATTGTCGGTGTGCGGACCACGTATGCCTACTTCAATTCGGTTCAGAACTCGGATGCCGTTCGGTCGATCTTCCCGTACCAGCTCGACGCCGCGTGCCGCTATATGCAGGAACTGCCGGCCTCGACGCAGGTGTACTTCTACAGTGAGCGCTGGAGCTTTGACTACGAGACGCGCCGCTTCCTGGTGCCTGCCATCAGGGGTACTGACCGCTCGCGCAGGTTTCGCGATACGCAGGAACCTCGCGACGCGCCGCTCGACCTCACGGCGGACAGGGGGCGGGATGTCGCCTTCGTCTTTCTTGCGCCGTATGTCGACGAAGTCGGCAAGGTGCGCGAGCGGTACCCAGGCGGCCTAGAAACAGAAGCGAGACGCGGCGCGGAGATCCTCTACCGGGCCTACTACCTGCCAATGGAAAGGTGATTGGCGGCGATGGGCGATGCTTCGCGCGCTGCTGCCGGTGACGCGCCGCTGATGATGCCTCGCCTCCCTACGCAGCCAGCGCGTCCGCTGCGCGGCAGAATGCCGCCTGCAACTCCTCGTACGTCCGCGTGACCGGGAACTGCGGGAAGTCCCGCACAACGTTGTCGGGAGGGCGGAAGAGGATGCCGATGTCCGCTTCCGCCAGCATTGTCGTGTCATTGTATGAATCGCCCGCCGCGATGACGGCAAAGTTGAGCAGCTTGAGCGCCATCACGGCCTTGCGCTTGCCGTCGGGAATGCGCAGCCGATAATCGAGCACCCGGCCATCAGCATCGACCACCAGCGAGTTGCAGAACAAGCAGGGGTGGTCGAGCTGCGCCATCAACGGCGCCGCGAACTCGTAGTATGTATCGGACAAAATGATCACCTGGAAATGGCGCCGCAACCACGCCAAGAAGTCCTTCGCTCCTTCCAATGGGCCCATCCGGCCAATCACAGCCTGGATGTCGGGTAACCGCAGACCCTGTTGGTCGAGGATGCCAATGCGCGTCCGCATGAGCTTGTCGTAATCCGGTTCGTCTCGCGTGGTGCGCCGGAGCGCTTCGATCCCGGTCGCGTTGGCGACATTGATCCAAATCTCGGGGACCAGCACTCCTTCAAGGTCGAGGCACGCGATCATCCCCGCCTCGCTAGCGGTTCCGCCGCCGGGGTGCAAGAGACGCCGTCGTCTGTCTCGATTGACCCGCGGGCGCGTCGCCAGGATGCGGAAGCACGCAGAATCGGTGGCGGCCGACGCCAGGCGCCCGGCTGCTCCGCACCGTGACCGTCACTGGCTCGACGCAGGTGAACGGCGCTTTCACGGCAAGCATCGTTGGCGTAGCCGCGAACACCCCCGCTGGCTCTCGTCCGAACCGCACGCAATTCCCTTTACGCCGTTTGCAAGTGTTGACGATCGCGATGGCTTCGCAGGTCGCCTCCGGACCGTTACCGTCGAGGGCGTCGAAGCCGCTGCCGTAAATGCGCACGATTTCGCCGGCCACTGCGAACGGCGGTTCAATTGCGTCGATACGTGGCGTCCCTCGGCGCGGGATTGCTTGCGCCGGCTCAATCGTCACGGGGCCAGCGCCTTCGGCAACGAAAACGTCGTGAGTCAACACCGCACTTTCGTTGCAGCGGCGTCGCGAGCCACAGTGTTCCCACTGGTTGTGGGCTGCCGGGATCTCGTTCAGCGAAAGGTTGCGCAGGTTGACAGGGCTCGCGGGCAAGGGGGGACCGTTGTAGGCGAAGACGTTCTCCCCAGATACGATCGCGCTGCCTAGATCAGCAGCCGAGGTATTCGCCACGACCACCCCGCCGTCTACGTTGTGTACGACGGCGACGCCCTCCGCCGCTGTCCAGGCTGGGAAACCGGCCGCGTCTAAGACGGCGATCCCGAAGCCGATGCCACGACCGGCGGTACCGTTCCCACAGACGTAATCGTCTCGGAGTGTCGCGAGCGAAAGGCTGCGCACCGAAATACCTCGCAACGCATTGTTGCGGACGATGTTTCCGGCCGTCACGAGTCGAGCCGGCCGGTCCGACCCGACGGCCGGGCCGTTAGCGGCGAGCCCGTTTGCGCTGTTGGTACCATGGTTGTCCTCGATCAGGTTCTCGACCGCGATCACCTCGCCACTGAGGGTGGCCTGCACACCGCCGTCCGCGTTGTCATGGACGCGGCTGCGCTCGACGCGAGCGACCGCTCCATCGGACACCTTGATGCCCTTGTCGAAGGCACCCGAGACGTCGCAGCCGCGGATCACATTGACACCGTCAGATCCCGCGTTGAGCCGGACGGCGATTCCGTCATCCCCGCATGCGCCACGGGGAGGGTCCGTGGCTGGTGTGTGGCAGACGCCGTCCACCAGACATCCGCGATCATCGTCGCCACAGGGGCGCAAAGCGCGGCCGACGACCTGGAGCGTATCGAGTTCGTTGCGATTGGCGGCCGGGCCTTCAACGAGGATCGTGTCGCTATCTCCTCCGGTATTGTTGACCTGTAGGCCGAGGATCGTGTTGTCGGCACTGGCGATCTTGAGCGCGGCGGCGTCTATGCCGTTGCCGTCGATCGTTCGCCTGAGCGGCCGGCCTTCGACGTCAAAGCCGTCGATTGTGACACCACCGGAGGCGAGCGGGGGCAGCGCTGCTGACAAGGCGATGGTGCCAACTACTTCGGGCGCAAATTGGATTAGTGCAGGCTTGGCTCCAGCCTCCGCCCGCGCGATCGCTTCGCGGAGACACCCGGAGCACCCCGCCGCATCGGCCAGGGAGTTGACGGTGACGACAGACCGATACAGCCGCCAGCCTATCCGGTTTACTCCGGCGCTGGCCGCGAGAAGTAAACTTTGGCGTGCCTGCAACTGGCCTGAAGATTCCCCCTCAATCACCAGGATACGGTGTGTCCAGCGGCCGGGCTGTAGGGCGTGCACCAAGCCGTGGCACAGTTCTGCTCGGTCCGGTGCACAATTGATCCGGACGGCGTAACCGGTAGCAGCACGGGTGTCCGCTCCCGTGCACGACGGCTCGATCAGCGTGCCGAATGCCACCGCGGTCGCCACCGATGAACCCGGCGGCGGACCGAGCGAGACTTGCAACTCTGCACCTTCGGGCGGACATGGCAACATGTCGGCCGTGATCGGCGGCGCCAAGAGCGTCGCCCCAAGCGCTAAAAGACAGAGCGCCCGCTGGATCAAACGGCCCACCCGAAAATATTGGGCGATCGCTGTGCGCAAGTCCAACATCGTGGCCGTCCCGGCGGTGATCGTCTACCTTCCAGGAATCATGGCATCCCATGTGTGGGAAGTGGACGCTCTCTTTTGTGTACCACCACGGCCGCGGGCGCCAGCTTCGATGGCCGCGGCGAATTGGCAGGGTGTGTGCAGCCTGGGCAATGAAGGGGAAGACATGAAGCCGCGACTGCATACCGACAGCAGTTCTCTTGGGGCTGACCGCGAACGATGCTTGACGGCAAGCCGATGTCGCGCTAGCCGGGAACTCCATCCCTGTGATGCGCGACGCCGAAGGAGCGAGCGATGTCCGCCCGGCGCCTGATAGTTGTGGACGGCAACGGCCTCGGTTGCTCACCGTACGAACGAGGTCTGTGCCATCTATCCCATCACGCCCTCGTCCCCCATGGGCGAACTGGCTGACGAGTGGTCCGCGCACGGTCGCACCAACATCTGGGGCACGGTGCCGGAGGTCGTCGAGCTGCAGTCAGAAGCGGGTGCGGCTGGCGCTGTTCACGGCGCCTTGCAGGCTGGCGCCGTGACAACGACGTTTACCTCCTCGCAGGGCCTGCTGCTCATGATCCCCAATATGTACAAGATCGCTGGCGAACTGAACGCCTTTTGTATGCATGTGGCCGCCCGTACTGTGGCGACCCACGCGCTGTCCATCTTCGGCGACCACTCCGACGTGATGGCGTGCCGCGCCACCGGTTTTGCCATGTTGGCCTCCGGCTCGGTGCAGGAAGTACACGACTTCGCGTGCATCGCACAGGCGGCGACGCTGCGCGCGCGGGTGCCGTTTCTTCACTTCTTCGACGGCTTTCGAACCTCGCATGAGGTGGCCAAGATCGAGGAGCTGACCGACGACGACCTCCGCTCGATGATCCCGGAAGAACTCGTGGCGGCGCATCGGCAGCGCGCACTGACGCCGGACCGGCCTGTGCTGCGCGGGACAGCGCAAAATCCCGATGCGTTCTTTCAGGCCCGCGAGGCGTGTAATCGCTTTTACCTCGACTGCCCGGCGATCGTGCAGGAGGTCATGGATCGCTTCGCGGCGCGCACGGGTCGTGCGTACCATCTCTTCGACTATGTCGGCCATCCCGAGGCGGAACGGGTGCTGATCCTTATGGGCTCCGGCGCCGAAACAGCGCATGAGACGGTCGAGTGGATGATGAGCCGCGGGGAACCAGTCGGCGTCCTCAAAGTCCGCCTCTTTCGGCCATTTCTCAGCAGCAGCTTCGTCGCCGCCCTGCCCGTGACGGTTCGTGCGTTGGCGGTGCTGGACCGCACGAAGGAGCCCGGGGCAGTCGGCGAGCCGCTCTACGTCGACGTGGTCACAGCCCTGCGCGAGATCGAGCAAACGGGCTCTTCGCCGCTGGCGCGCGAACCGAAAGTCATCGGCGGACGCTACGGGCTGTCTTCGAAAGAGTTCACGCCAGCTATGGTCCAGGCGGTGTTCGGCGAGCTGCGGCGCGCGACCCCAAAGAACCACTTCACCGTCGGCATCGTCGACGATGTGACTGACACCTCACTGCCTGTGGATTCCGAATGCGACATTGAGCCGGCAGACGTGGTGCGGGCGGTGTTTTATGGCCTCGGGTCGGACGGTACCGTCGGGGCGAACAAGAACTCGATCAAGATCATCG
>JBBITY010000210.1:4395-6166 GCA_037440565.1 Desulfurellales bacterium | reverse complement strand
TGGCGTCGGCGGCCGCCAAGACACGACCCTTGCAGACGGAGGAATCGACAATGAAACGGCGGACGATGGCGGCAGTGCTGGCGGCGGGCGTTGGGCTCTTGCACGGCGGGCAGGCGCTTGGGGCGGAAATGTCGCTTCAGCTTTCGGCGCCCAGGCAATCCGGCCGCGTGAACGTGGACGTCTGGGAGTGGACCGTGCCGAACGGTCCCGCCCGCCAGCCGACGGTCGCGGTCCACAACCTGCCCATCACGTATGACCCGCAGATGACCGTGGCCCAAAACCGCATGGCCAAGCGCGACGCGATCAAGGCCGCGCTCACGGCAGAGGCCACGCGCGTCGGCTCGCCCTGGACGTTCGTGAATGACGGCATGTTCGGAATCAAGGTGCGGGGCATTCTCGACGGGAGCGGCGTCTCGTTCGGATTCAACTCGCGCAATACGCGCGAGCGGGCCGACACCGTGCTCGTCACGCCGGCCGCGCCCTTCGAGGGCGCCAAGGGCGGCAGAATGCACGGTCATCCGCAGGGTTTCTCCCTGGAAGAGGAACCGGGCCTGCCGGCGGAGTTCAACGCCGGGCTGATCCTCGGCGGCGTGGAGTATCCGGTGGACACGCTGTGGGGTGATGACCCGATCTTTATCGAGCACGCCGATCAGGTGCTCGACGGCGTCGCCGAGACCGGGCTGATCATGGATGCGTTGTACGAGCGGCTGGTGACGCTGGCTTCGGACGAGGGATTCGGCCCGGAGATGGTGCATTTTTCGCACGCGACCGGCACGCCGTACATCGACATCGAGTTCGGTCCCGCCGCGCTCGGCGACACCGGGCTGATCTGGGGCACGACGGCGCCTGAGGACGACGGCTTTTCCGCGGAGTTGAGCAGCGTTCCTGAGCCGGCGTCACTGGCGCTGCTGGCCCTCGGCGCACTCGGAGCGGCGTGGCGAAGGCGGTAGACGCTGAGACCGCCATGGCGGCGGGTAGATCGGCCGCCGCGGTGTGGCCGCAGTGACAGTCGATCCGTGCCCGGCGCGTCGCAAGACCAGCGCGCCGGGCACGGCGCTGCGCGGTGGCCGCCCGATGCAGACTGGCGTGTTTGTCCGTGTGTGCTACCGGTTGCGCCCAGGTCTCACAGGTGATCGGCGAACTGAAGCACGCCGTACCGATCCGGTTGCAGGTTGCGGTGCCGCCGTGTTTGCGCTTGCCTTTTTTCTTTCTTGTTGAGCGTGCAGTATTGGATAACAGTGAATTGGCGGAGCACGATGTATCGCAGCAGATGGACCGTTGCGCTTGCGACAGGTGCGCTGCTGTCAGGTGCCGCAGCCTACCAGCTGGGCTCGCGCGTCGCCCAGCCCCGAACTCCTCCTGCGAGCCGGCCGGATTCGCTCGCACGGCGCTCGGGGAGCTCAACGTCGCAGCAGGTCGCGCGGCCCGGCCGCGCAACGACGGCCCCACGGAGCCGGCGCGCGACGCGTCCGGTAAAGCGGCGCGAGCGGGCGATCCGCGCCAAGCGTCGGCTGATCAGGCGACGTCTCCCGCGGGTGCTCCCGGGTCGTCGGAATCTCTCGGGGAGGTAGAGGCGCCCAGGCAAGGCTCCGCGGGTGCAAGCGGACTGTGCGAACGTGCGAGCGGTTCGCCAGATGATGCCGCAGCCACACTTGCGGCGCACGTCCCCCGGCCGACGACCGGAAACGCGCTGGAGTCGAACGACGCCGCGCGGGGGCTCGCGCCGGAATTGACAACAGCCCGACGCTCGGCCGCCGGATTGGCGGCGGAC
>JBBITY010000210.1:0-4345 GCA_037440565.1 Desulfurellales bacterium | reverse complement strand
AAGGAATTCGGCGCCGGCCGGATGCCGAAAGGCGCGGCCGACGCATGGCTGTCGCGCCTGGTCGAGGCCGCCGAGGCGAATCCGGACGACCCCTGGACGCCGCAAGCATACAGGCACGCGGCAACGCTCGCGGAAGCCCAGAGTGAAGACGTGGCGCTGCAAGGAACGACTCTATCGAGCGTGGGCAGACCATCCGCGTACGACGAACACCGACCGCGACCGCGCACTGCTCGCGGCGAGCGACTGCGCCCTCTGGCGCGCCGACACGGTGCAGGTCTTCCACGCCCTGAACCGCATCACTCGGGAAATCGAAGTGGGAACGCTGCCGAAACGGGAGGCAAATCGCAGGATTTTTGAAATGAACCCCATGCGGAAGGCGCAGGCGCTGGAGGCCCTGCGCCACAGGCGGCTCCCCGCGCCCGGGTTGCCCCCGCCGGACACGGGAAAATCCGAATCGGACCTGTGGCGCGAGGTGCTCGAGCAGTATCGGCGCGGCCGAGCCCAGTCACTCGAGTTGGGGGAACCCTCGCTGCTACATACGCTTTCGGAAGCGCTCGAGGCCGAGGGGCGGAACGATGAAGCGGCGTCGCTGATCCGCGAGATTCGCGACCACCCCCAGCCTTCCTGGCCGAAGTCGATGGCCGCGAGAATCGAAGCTCGAAAGCTGGATCCCGAAATGGGCGAGTTGTACATCGAGCTCCTGGAGGAGGCGGAGGCGACGCTCCCCAGGGACGAGGGCTGGCGTGAGTTGTCCCTCGGGATTGCGACGTGGTACCACATGCATGGAGATCAGGAAACGTGGGCGAGCCGGATGGAAGCGCTCTGGAACTCGGACGATCCGGAAGACCGCGCCTGGGTTCGCCGCGATCGAAAAACATACGCGACCTATCTCAAGGCGTTGGGCGACTGCTACCTGTTTCTAGCGGAGCCGACGGACCCCGGAACCCCCATCGCGTACTATGCGCGATTTCTTGCTGAGTGTCCGGGTTTTCCACGTCTGGACGAGGTGCGCCAGCACGCCGAGCGCGCTTGGGAGCGGATCGCGGCTGCGCAGAACCCGAGTGGAGGAGAGTTGGAAGATGACCGACGTGCGCATGAACGAGAAGGCGCCGGTGACGGCGACTAGAACGCGCGGATAAAAGCGCGTGGCTCTGAAGGGGCGATTGAGGGGGGACATGCCGCTCGCGGGGCAAGAAGGTGGAACGTCAAGATTTTCTTGATGTTTTGTCGTTTAGTGCTATATTACTTAACACCGAGGGTGAATGGGGTTCACCCGAAGGGCCATGCCAGGGGCGGCACACACCACCCCGTACGGGTAGCGGTTGTGTGCCGGCGTGACCGACGACCATCGATAGCTAACCTTCGCCGGGGCCGGGCGTGTTGTGGAGTGATCTTCGCAACGCATACAATCCGCGGCCATTATCCACGACTTGACGCTGATGGCCGGTACGGAGTCGAGCTATGGCTCGCACGAAACTCGCTCTCGCGGTGGCTTGCGGGTTTCTCACGCTCGCCGCCGCGGTCTGGTGGCTCACGCCTGCGATCTCGACTGATTCATCCCGCACCCACCCCGTAATCTCTGATCCTGCGCCAGTCGTTGCGGATTCCACAATCGTTCGACCGAAATCCGTCGACGGCGCCCTACGCCAGGACGCCAACGCGAAGGTCGACGCCGCTCCACCCGTTTCGCGCGCGGACAAACCTAAACCGTTGGAACTTGCGTTTGCAGATGACGCGACAACGCGTTCCGGCGCAATTGCCAGCCTGTCCCCGAGCGAAGCGCCGTCCGCCCGCCATACGCCCGTCGACCCTGCTTCGGCGAAGACGCCGGCAGGCGGCCAGCCGGGCGGCGTGGCGCCTTCGGGGCCCGTGGAGGGCCGCGAAACGCAGGACGAGGACGCGCCGGACCGGTATGAGGCGGAAGGGGTCGAGTCCGCTCAGGCAGAGTTGTTCGCCGCGCTGGAGAACGACCCGTTGATCGTCGCGGCGCGTGACGCGTTGAAGGAAGTTTTGCGATCACGGCGAAGCGCGGTCGCCGCCGCCGATGATGAATTCTGGGAGAGGGCCGGCGACCTGAGCAATTTGCCGGAGGCCGAGGGCAAGGCGTTGTTCGAGCGCTTGTGGTCGCTTGCTCACGAGCATCCCGACGACCCGGCGTCGCCGCATGCCCTGGCCCATGCGGGCGAGCTTGCGGAGTGGTTCGTTCCGGAACGCGCGCTCGAGGCGTACCTCGCGGCGGCTCGACATCCGCTGGCCGAGCCAGACAGGCGCCTCCACGCTCTGTTTCGCGCGAGCGATATCACACTGCATCGGCTCAGGGACATCGTTACGTCTTTCCAGTTGCTGGATGAAGCGCTTCTGGCGATTGACGAGATGGAGAAAGCCACAGGCGCGGACTGCCCGCATCAGCGCTTTCTTGTCGCCGAGTTCAAGGCAGCAGGTATCCAGTATTGTCGACTGCTAAAAATACCCGTACCCGCGCTCCCGCCGCCGGACACCGGCAAGAGCGAGTCTGATCTGATGCGCGAGGTGCTGGCGTTCGATTCGCACCTCTCCCCGGAGCTGCAATTCCAGAACCGGTTGAGCTTGGCCAACTCGCTCGCGGCCGATGGGCGCGACGAGGAGGCGCTCGCTGCCTACCAGGAACTCTGCCGTCATCCGGGACACCAGGGAGCGCCCACCAATCTGCTGCGCATGGCAGCCTGGCGAATCGATCCGGAGCAGGGAAATCGGTACATCGCCATTCTCGAATCGGCCGAACGTGAGATGCCGCGCGACGCCGGCTGGCGGGACCTGAACTACTCGATCGCACAATGGCACCGCCACCGAGGCGACCCCGGTGAGTGGCTCGCGCGGATCGAGCCGTTGCTCGATTCTGATGACCCTGAAGACTTCGCGTGGGTGCACCAGAACGAGCAATTCTACGGAAGTCTTCTCGACGACACTGCGAGCGCGTACATGCGCCCGCAGGTTGCCGATTTAGACAAGGCATATGCGTTGTACGCACGCTTGGTGAACGAACTTCCAAATCACCACGCCGCGAAGGGCGCGCTGGAAATGCTCGAGTTTATTGAAGAGGGGCGCGCCCGCGCCAGAGAATCCGCAGAGCCACACCCAGGGAGAGACGACGATGAAGAGTAACCCATCCACCGTTCTGCGCCGCCGCGTGTTCTGTGTGTTCAGCGTGGTCTGTTGCGCCGCGCCGCTCTGGGCCGAGGAAGTTGTGCCGAATTCACAGTGCACTTGCGCTGCTGCGACCCCTGATGTCCCTTGGTACTGTTTCGTGCAAACCCGGTGCGTCTACGAGGGGTCTGGAGACTTTATCCCCGTGGACGACCCGTGGCCGCCTCCGCATGGCGGCGCAACGGACACGCTTATTTGCAACAACTGTGGCGCCTGCAAGACCACGCTGGACTGTTCGGAGTCGCTTTGCGTCACGGTGACGGACGAGGCCAGTGTAAAATATGGCGGCTCGCTCAGCGTGGAAGCAAAGGGCACCATTAACCGACTGCTTGCGGCGGGAATTGAGATTACAACGACAGGGGAGTTCCACGCAGGGCAGACGTCGACAACGTCAGTATCCACTCAGCACTGCATCGTGTGCGGTTCCAGCGACATCCCTCCATGCGCAGGCGTACGGGTGACGCTGACGGCGCTGGAACAAGAGCGCCGCGGGAAGGCGCCGCTCTACTACCGTTGGGAGGCAAAGACTACCTGCGTGTTTGGTGGAGGCCAGGATTGGCATATATTAAGTGAGTGTCCTCAGCCGGCGTTCGCCACGATCACCGGCCGCAAGGGGTTCGACAGCGGATGCATCGGCGAGGACATTGAGTGTGGAGTCTGTCCAAAATGTCCTGGGCCCGTGGAGCACGGCCCATGATCCAGTATCGTCGGCGCTCGTCGTGAATCCGGCCTGCGAGGCGCCTTGTGCGAGTGTCTACGCTGTAACGGGCGATTATCATGCGCAGACTCGCGCCTGAAGAGGCACCCGCTGCGGAATAAACTTTGCAGTGCATACAATCCGCAGCCGTTATCCACGACTTGACGCTGATGGCCGGTACGGAGTCGAGCTATGGCTCGCAAGAAACTCGTTTGTGCCGCGGTTTGTGGGCTTCTCGCGCTTGGCGTCGCGGGGTACTGGCTGAGTGTGCGTGCCGCCGCGCCTCGGAGTTCGCTGGAGAATCCTCCGGTCGCGCTCGTGCGTCCACCAAGTGCAAACCTACCGGATCCAGCCCTGCAATCGGAGCGCGCCGAGCAGACGAGGCAATCGGACTCGACGAAGCCGGAGCAAGCCGCTGGAGGCGTAGACGCGCCGGTGAATGACCGGCAGCAGCCGGTCGCTGCG
>JBBITY010000209.1:5961-6174 GCA_037440565.1 Desulfurellales bacterium | reverse complement strand
GTCAGTGCCGTTGAGCAGGCGGCGTGCGCGAGAACCAGCGATCCTTCCGCACGTACACCCGCACGTGGTGCCGGTCTGTGCCGCCGCAACGGATTCCGGCCGAGTCAGGCCTGGAAAGAGGACCGAGGGGAAAACCAGGCCGGATGGTTCTCCCCTCGGCGGGGCGCAGGGGCAAAAGCCCCGCATCCGAACTCGCCCCCCCACTTGACTAAT
>JBBITY010000209.1:0-5933 GCA_037440565.1 Desulfurellales bacterium | reverse complement strand
TTCATGCCGCATGGGGGATCGGCGGCTGTTCACGCCGCTGCCGGACGCACAGCGGCGCCGCATCGGCGAGGACTTCATTGTTTTCGCGTTGCAGCGCGACGGTGAGCCCGATGTGCGCCGGCGCACGCTGGCGCACCGCGAAGCGTTCTTTCGGGCGCTCGCTGAACGGCCCGTGCCGCACTGGGACGGCGAGCCCATCGATGCGGAGGCGTTCGCCGCCCTGCATCGCGGCGCGCGCCCGCTCCGCGACGCGCCGCCGCTTCTCGCGTGGCTCGTGCGGGTCGCGCGGGCCAACGAGGGCGAAGGCTGGGGCGTCAACTACCTGCTCGACCGCGGCGGCTTCGATGGCCTCGGCGGCCGGAGCGGGCGGCTCGAGCCGCGCGACTTTGCCGACTTGGAAGAGGTCTACCACACGCGGATCATGCGCGAGGTGGTGCGGCTTTTCGGGGTCGACTACGAGCTGCGCACGCCGCCGTGGGTGGTTCGGCAGTCCGTGAAGCTCATGGCCCACCTACCGCGCCGGGCATCGTACATGCTCCTCCTGGCGGGCGAATTGATGGGCACGGTGGCCTTTGCCCACATGGCGCGCGAGGGCGAGCGGCTGCTCGCCGACCACCCAGCGATCTGCGCGCGCGTGCGCGAGCTGCTGGACGAGATTCTCATCGACGAGGTCGGCCACGTCACGTTTCTGCTCGGCTGCATGAGCGGCTGGCAGCTCGCGGCCATCCCTCGCCTCGCCCTGCTCTACGCGGCGGCCTCGCAGCGCGGCTATTACGGCGATACCAGCGAGGCCGAGATCATCCGCGCCGGCATCCGGAACTACAACCTGGCGATCATGCCTGAGCGCGTGCTGCGCCGTTCCTTCGTTCCCGCCCGGTACTGGCCGGATGCTTACGGAGCACGACCCGCATGCGCGTGAACACGGGACGAACGCGGGGAGCCCTGAAGCCCGCGACCCTGCGCCGGCCGGGCCGCCCGCCGGGTCCGAGTCAAGCGGCCGAGCTGCGTCGCCGCCTCGTCACCGAAGCGAGCGCGCTGTACGCGGAAGGCGGCTCCGCCGGAATCAGCTTCGCCGTGCTCGCCGAACGCACCGGACTCACCAAGCCGACGGTGTTTCACTACTTCGCCAACAAGGATGCGCTGCTGCGCGCGGTCTTCGAGGCGTTCGCCGAACGCCTGGAGCGCACCGCCGCGGGTTGGTTCGATCCGCCGCCAGCCAGCCACGCCGCGCGGCTGGAACGGCTGGTCGAATCGCTGATCGATTTCTACGGCGCCGACCCATTCAACGCGCGCATTCTCTGCCACGCCCTGCTCGAGGCCGAACACCTGCGGTCGTGGCGCGGCGCGCGCGGTGACGAGCCGCCGGTCTTCGGGCGCTTCGTCCGCCGCTTCGGTGATTTCATCCAGTCCGGGATCGATGCGGGCGAGTTCTATCCAGACCGGCCGCTCGGGGTGATCATGTCGATCGGCGGCGTCATTCTCTTCGAGTTCATGCTGCCCGAGCGCGGGCGGGAGTTCTCCGGCGGCCTGTCACTCGCCGAACGGCGGCGTGAAATGACCGCCCTCATCCGACGCGCCGTGGTGCGGCCCGGCGCGCGCTGGTCCGGCAATGCGGGACGGCGCGGGAGGTCTTGATGACAAGAACCATCGACGCGGACGGGCACGTCATCGAGCCCGCAGATCTGTGGGAACGGGAGCTGCCGCTCTCGATGCGGGAGCGCGGCTTTCAGATTCGCTGGAACGCGGACACGCGGCAGGAAGAGGTCTACCTCGAAGACCGCTTGCTCCTCCCGCTCGGCATCGTCGGCGTGGGCATGGCGGGCCGTCCATTCGACGACATCGGCAAGGGCGTGCGTTACGCCGACCTGCTGCCGGGCGGCTTCGACCCACGGCAGCGGCTGAAGGATCTCGATGCCGAAGGCATCGACGTCGCCGTGCTCTATCCCTCCGTCGGCCTCTTCCTGGAAGCGGTGGACGATCCCCAGCTCGCGGAAGCCTGTTGCCGGGTGTACAACGACTGGCTCGCTGACTACTGCCGGACCGATCCCGAGCGGCTGATCGGCGTGGCCGCTGTGCCGATGCAAGACGTGAACGCCGCCGTGCGCGAGCTGCGCCGCGCGGTCGGCAACCTCGGCATGAAGGGCGCCTTCATCCGCCCCAACCCGTGCAAGGGCCGCGCGCTGCACGACCCGTACTTCGACCCCTTCTGGGCGGCGGCGGCTGACGCCCGCGTGCCGGTCGGTCTGCACCCCTCAGGGGCCGGCGATTTGCCCGGCGCGCTGCAGGGCCTCCGGCTCGACGCGCCGATCATGGGACACCCGTCGATCTTCTTCATCGACGACTTCATCGGCTTTTCACATCTGGTATGCGGCGGCGTGCTCGAGCGGCATCCTGCGTTGACCATCGTCGTGCTCGAAGCCGGCGGCGGTTGGCTCGGCCACTGGTTCGACCGCTTCGACCACTTTGCCCACGTGTACGGCTGGATGGCGCCGGAGTTGAGGTTGAAGCCGAGCGAATATTTCCGGCGCCAGTGCTACATCTCCTTCGATCCCGACGAAACGACGCTGCCGTTCCTCGCGCCGGTGATCGGTGAGGATCGCATCGTGTGGGCGTCGGATTACCCGCACCTCGACGCGACCTTCCCCGGCGTCGTGCGCGAGCTGGAGGAACACCTGGCCAAGCTGCCGCCGAGCGCGCAGGACAAGGTGCGCGGCGCCAACGCCGCGCGGCTGTACGGGTTGGGCACCTGAGGAAGACGCGGAGACACGGAGACGCGGAGAAGAAGACAATCCATGAAGAACGCTCGCCTGCTGCACTACTCGCACTGCGTGTCCGACCTGGCGCGCTCGCGCGCCTTTTACACCGACGTGCTCGGTTTCGAGATCGTCGCCGAGTTCACCTTCGACGATCCGGCCACCGCCACGGTGATGGGCGTGCCGGGCTGCAAGTTCACCGGCGTCTTCATGAAGCGCGACGGCATGCGAATCGAGTTGATCGGATTTGCACAGCCGCCCCCGGATCGGACAGCACGCAAGCGACAGTCGAATGAAATCGGGCATTCGCACCTGAGCTTTTACGTCTCCGATCTCGACGAGGCGCTGGCGTACCTGCGCTCGAAGGGGGTTGTAGTCGAAGACCAGACCCGCGCCGTTCTCCCGAGCGGCATCGAGTGCTGCGTCGTGCGCGATCCGGACGGGTTTCCGATCGAGATCGTGCAGCAGCCGACCCTGACGTTGTTGCCGTATGAGATGGAGGCGTGAGCATGGCGAGCGGGCGTCTGGCGGAAAAGGTTGCGGCATCACCGGAGCCGCGCGAGGACAGGGTGAGGGTGTGGCGCGGCGCTTCGCCGCCGAGGGCGCGCACGTCGCGCTGCTCGACGTCCTGGACGACGCCGGCCGGCGCGTGGCGGAGGAGATCGCCGCCGCCGGGGGCAGCGCGCGCTACTTCCATTGCGATGTGGCGGACGAACAGCAGGTCGCATCCGCTATCGCCGGCACCGTAGCAGCCTTCGGTGGCCTCGACGTGCTCTACAACAACGCCGCCGTGATCGCGTACGGTCATCGGATTGCCGACATGCCGGTCGAACAATGGGACCGCACCGTGGCGGTCAACCTGCGCGGGCCGTTTCTCTGCGCCAAGTACGCCCTGCCGCACCTGATCGCGCGCGGCGGCGGCACCATCATCAACGTCTCGTCACACGGCGCCTTCCAGGCCTCACCGATCGGCGTCGCCGATTACGCGGTCACGAAGGGCGGCCTCGTCACGCTGACCTACTACCTCGCCTCGGAGTATGGCGCGGACCGCATCCGGGCCAACTGCCTCGCGCCCGGGCCTGTACCGACGGCGCTCAACGAGCCGTTCCTCGGCACGCCGGAGGGCCGCGCGCAAACCGCCATGTACATTCCGCTCGGCCGCGTCGGCGAGATCGACGACATCGCTCAGGCCGCGGTTTTTCTGGCCTCCGACGAGGCGAAATGGATCACCGGCGCGGTCCTCCGCGTCGACGGCGGCATGGTGGTGCAGTGAGCTTGGAGGAGACCTCGGACCTCAGACTTCGGCCTTCGGGAGTTCACCAATGAGCACTCGCTCCAGGCCGCCGACTCCCGCGCCGCAGGCGGAACCCGAAGCCTGGAGCCTGAGGTCCGAAGCCTTGCTTGCTCCGTATCTCGGCCCCTCGGCCCTACTTTACATGGTTCGTGCGCCGGGTAAGATTTCCAACTGCAGGGCCCGATAGGATTCGTCGCTGACACCGGGCGGATGTTCCCGCTCGGTGAAAAAATGGGGGGGAACAATGGTCAGAGCGAATCGACCGGCCTGGGTTGCCGGGATCGTCATCGGGATATTCGTGCTCGCCCACGTGCCGCAAGCCGGTGCGCAAGACGGTGCTGGCGGCCCGCCGTACAAGCGCGTCGGCGTGCTCAACGCCGAGACGTGGCAGACCGCACAGGCGCTGCTGCCCGATGAGTTTCTCCAGCGCTACAAGAGCGGCGAGTGGAGCCACGAGATCTACGAACCGCCGCCCGACACCCACTTCGCCGATGAGGACTTCATCGCTGCGGGCAAGCAGAACGCGGGACGGTATGACATCGGACCGGAAGGTGGCATCATTGCCATCGCCACCGGCCGGCAGCCCGAATTCATATACGGCCCGCCCTTTCCCGTCGTCGACCCCAAGGACCCGAAAGTCGGAGCGAAGATCGTGTGGAACTTCTTCTACCAGTCGTATCTGCTCGGCAACAGCCGCAACTACGTGAACCTCGACTGGGTGGGCACGGCGGGCATGGAGCGGCGCCTGGGCAGCGACGTGTATCAGCGCTTCTTCGACGGCCAGCCGGCGAAGTACCGTCCGCAGGCGAACCCGCAGAACTACCTCTTTCAGCAGATCTCGGGCGTCACCCGGCCCGCCGACTTGCAGGGCACGGTGGCGCTGACGCATCGCTTCCGCGAGCCGCGCAAACGCGACCAGGTGTGGAGCTTCGTGCCGGCGCTGCGCCGCGTGCGCGCGGTCTCGCCCGCCAACCGCTCGGACGGGTTTTTGGGGTCGGACATGTCGCAGGACGATGGCTCGTACTTCGACGGTAAGCCCGAGGACTTCGAGTGGCGTCTGGTCGGCGACGGCGAGATGCTGGTCCTGACCGACCGAACGGCGCTGCTCGAGAGGAAGCACAACGTCCGGCGCCTGCCCGAAGGCGGCTTCGAAGGGCGCGACTCCCTGCGGCCGCGTTTCGCCTACCAGACGGACGGGTGGACGGGTCTCGCCTGGCGGCCGCTGTCGTCCGAATTCGTGCTCATCAAGCGGCCGGTGTGGATCGTCGAAGGGACGCCGAAGGACAAGTACTATCTCTACGGCAAGGTCGTCCTGCGTTTCGACAAGCAGAGCTGGCGCGGCACGTACAACTCCAAGTACGACTGGCAGGGGACCATTCTGAACTCCTACATGCCGATGTTCGGCCCCTATTTCCAGATCGACGACGAGTGGCGCAGCTATGCCGCCGCGCTGTTCACCATGAGCCAGAACTGGAGGTTAAATCGCGCCACCGTCAGCTACGCCGACCCGAGCAACCCCGTGGCGCAATCGCGCGTGTCGTACGCCGACAACTTCTTCAACGTCGACCAGCTCGCGCGCACGGGCAAGTGAGCCAGCGCAGGTGCATCAGCTTCAGCGCTTGTGAAAGAACCGAACCCTCCTTTGGAAAGTTGGGAAAGGGAGGGGCCAGGAGATTTTCGGCACACCACGCACACCCTGGGGTCGACCGGGCTCGATCCTGAACACACCTAGCGCATTGACTCGTGGGCAGGTCGCTGTCCTCTCTGGCCCGATGAAGCTGGTGCTGGCGCCGGGCTGAGGGCGGCGCGGCGAACCGGCGCTACTGCGCCGCCGCGGCCGCGGTGGATGAGCAGACCCGCAGCGCCTTGCGGGCCCTCGGGTATCT
>JBBITY010000208.1:1999-6175 GCA_037440565.1 Desulfurellales bacterium | reverse complement strand
CCTTCGGCTCTGCCTCGCGTTACCTGGGACTGCTTGCGAGCACGATGGGCAAGTGGGAGGACGCCGCGCACCACTTCGAGGACGCGCTGGCCATGAACGCCAGGATGGGCACGAAGCAGGCGGTCGCCCGCACGCAGGTGGAGTATGCGGAGATGCTCCTGACCCGCGCGGAGCCTGCCGGTCGGGCCAAGACGCTCGATCTGCTCAACAAGGCGCTCGATATCGCTGGTGAGCTGGGGATGCGGCTCGTCGTCGAGAAGGCGCTGGCACTGAAGCTGAAAGCGCAGGGCGTCACCCTTCCGGACCAGAACACCTCCATCGATGCGGTCGCCGCCACGGTACAGCGCGAGCGGCCCGATGTGCGGCGCCACGCCGCGCCGGACGGCACGGTCACGCTGATGTTCAGCGACATCGAAGGCTTCACCGCGATGACCGAGCGCCTCGGAGACCAGCGCGCACAGAAACTCCTTCGCGCGCATAACCGGATCGTCCGCGAAAAGGTGAAGGTGCATGGCGGTTTCGAGGTGAAGTCGCAGGGCGACGGCTTCATGGTCGCCTTCCAGAGCGCCCGCCGCGCCTTGTCCTGCGCCGTCGATTTGCAGCACGCGTTCGACGCTTACGCGAAGAAGCGTCCCGAGGCACCGATCCGCGTCCGCATCGGCCTGCACACCGGCGAGGCCATCAAGGAGGCGGACGACTTCTTCGGCAAGAACGTGATCCTCGCCGCCCGCATCGCGAATACGGCCTGCGGAGGAGAGATCCTCGTCTCGTCGCTGCTCAAGGAGCTCACCGAGAGCGGCGGCGATTTCCGCTTCGGCGAACGCCGCGATGTGGAGATGAAGGGCCTCAGCGGCAGTTACGGGGTCCACCCCGTCGTGTGGGCGGCGTGATAAGGGTTGTTCAGCGTAACAGCGTAACACCCTCTGCCGGGCATGCGCCGACCTTCGAAAGGTTGCGGCTCTTCGTTTCAGAAACCTCAGCCGGGCCCAACCTTTCCTGCGGGGTGAACGCCCGGAAGACCACCGCTGCCTCAGCTCCACCTGGCTCGGCATCGCCCACGCCACCCCTGCAGGAGCGCTGCAGCCGCCAGCGCCACGCACGCCCATGAGCCTGAGCCGGTACCGACCTGGCCCCCCTCGCTGCCGCGCCCGCCGCCGGCAGTACTCGTCACTGTGGGAGTCGCGGATACGACAATCGCCCCGTCCGCCGCGATGATGGCCACCACCTCCCCATGGGGACCCGACGCATACACGGAGCTAGCCACCAGCGGATAGGTTCCCACCGCGGCATCGCTCGGGACGCGGGCCGTACACGACGTATACGGCGGTTGCGCCCACCGCCAGCGCCGCGCTTTCATTCCACGGCGACACGTCGAGTGTCGAGATCGCCCCCTGTCGCGACGGTCACCCGGAAGAAGGTCTGTCCTGCCACCGCGTACAGATGTCCACCGTCCGCGGAGATGCCCAGCGCCGACAACCCCGCCGGGGCGCCAAGTCGGAACACTCGTTCGACCTGCTCAGTCGCAGTATCGAGCACCGCAATGGCTGCGTCCCAATGAAGACCGATGTAGGCGAAGCGATCATCAGGGCTAACGACTACCGCCACGGCCTCCGGCACCTCCATTTCCGGCAAGAACGAGATCTTGCCGCGCAAGCGATACTCGACCAGGTCCACAACGCCCACCGTGCCGATGTCGTTGTCTGGCAAGGGAACATACAGCGTGGTTCCGTCGTGACTGAGGCCCGCCCGCGGGAGCAGCGAGAAGAAGAACAAGTCACCGCCCACTGGTGCCGAGGCCACTGGCAGTCCACTCGGCACCGAAATCCCGGTGACGGTCTTTTCCCAGGAGTTCAGCACGTAAACAAAGTCCCCGTCCGGAGAGACCAGCACACGGCGCCCGCAGCCGGGCGTAAGGACACGGTTGATGATGACATAACGTGCGGTATCGACAACGGAAAGGGTGCAGCCCTCGGTCAGTCCGAAACTCAGCACGTAGAGAAACGTGCCTGCTGGATCGATCGCGACCGCCTCCGGCGCGCCGTCGAACCCGCCAACGGTGGTGGCCACCTGCCGCGTCTTTGCGTCGATCACCGAAACGTAATCCGAGCCATATTCGCGACATACACGCATTCGTCGCCCCGGGCCTGGCGGGTCACAGCCAGGGCGCCGAGTCCGAGCAGCACGGCGGCGGAAAGGGCGCGCCCCGTCGCGGTCATCTCACTCCCCAACCGGTTCCTCCCCGGCGCAGTCGGCCAGCACCTCCATCTTCGCGTCACCCACCATCGCGTCCACCGCGCCACCTGGCCCGGCCACCATGAGATCGTCAACCAGGAGCGGATACGCGCCGGGAGCCGCGTCAGCGCGCACGCCGAAGGCACACTCCGCAAGCGGGCCGTCGGCCAGCTTCGCACCGGCAAGATCGAAGAGAATCACACGCAACCGTTCCAGACCGGCCGGGGCCGGCGGATCGGTCACCACGGCCGCATAGACCTCCCCCGGGTAGCCCCCCATTGCCACCGTGCACGCCGGCTGCTCTTTGCCGACCTCGAACACGGCCGGGTCGTACAACAGGTCGAGCTGGGCCCCGCGCAATGTCCCGTCGCTCCCAGCGAGTGCGATGGAAACGCCCGCGGGCTCGCCCGGGCACTGGGAAGACGCAGTTACCTCGATGGTGACGGGCGCTGGTGTCGCGAGGGCCGCCGCCGCCCCGAGGCACTGACCAGGAGCCACGTTCTGGCACGTGCTGCTGAACCCCCGCGTCCCCGTGCCCTCATACGCACCGATCTCATACCCACTGTCCGCCGGCCGTGCATGGGCATCCAAGTCACAATTGCTGGCGCGGCAGACAGGTATGCCGGTATCGGAGGGGGCCAGCGCGGCATTCCAACCGGTGCTCCCCGGTTGGAGATGCCGGTTCACCGCACCCCGTTCGAACCGCGGTAAATCACGTCTCGCTTCCAGTACACCGCTCCGCCCAGACGGTAGTTGGGGAGGTCGGTGTACTGCTTCGTGTCAGTAAGGACCTCCGTCTGCAGTTGATGCCTTCGTGCGCGTTCCCTCACTACCCCCCCGGCGTTGCTTGTCAAAAAGTCGTGTCGATTTTTCTGAGCCGTTCCAAGCATCACCGGAGCGGCTCTTCGGCGTCGTGCTTGTCGCACGTCGTCATCTCCACCGCTCGCAATGCGGGGCTGCCCGGTAGCGTGCGTTCGCCCGTTCAGGAGGCCCGATTGGACCACAGCGGCTCAACTCCAAGCACCGTGCCAGGCCGGGCGCGCGCCCGTCGGGCAGTGGTGGTTTTGAGCGCGAACCCGCCCAACCCGCTGCCGCCCGCCACCGAGGGTGTCGGCCGGCCAACAAAGTAGCGACCCGTGAGCCCGCACCGCTGATGTCGACATCCGGCTAGCGCCGCGGCTGGTCGAAGACTTCCTCCAAGGCTGCGGCCCATCGCCCGGCGTACAGATCCTCGTTGCGGACGAGCACGTGGGTTGATGGTGAGCAACTTTCCATGCGTTGCGCACCCCGGCGGCGAAATGGTACTGCCCTGCGAGGGGAATGTGACCATGGTCAAATCATGGCGGCAGGTGTTGTTGGCGGTGCTTGCGGCAGGGCTCGTCATGAGCTGCGGCGACGACGGCGAAGGGCCGCCGACGGCCGAGCAGGCCAGCGCCGACGTTGCGGTGCAGTGGTTCGATCTTTCGCTCAAGCTCGTCCGCGAGACGCCGGGCTTCAGCCCACCGGTTGCCTCGCGCGCCTTCGGCTACATGGGAGTCGCGCTCTACGAATCGGTGCTGGGCGGGTTGCCGGGCTACCGATCGCTGGCGGGTCAGCTCAACGGACTGAGCGCCGTGCCGCAGCCACTCGCCGGTGAACGCTATCACTGGCCGGCGGTAGCCAATGCCGCGCTGGCGCAGATCACGCGCGATCTCTTCCCGACGGCCAGCGAGGAAAACGGCGCGGCCATCGCCGCGTTGGAAGCAACGCTCGCGCAGCAGGCGGCGATGGAGGTTGACGACGCCGTGCGCGCGCGCTCCGAGGAGCTGGGCCGAGCTGTGGCCGGCGCGGTGTTCGAGTGGTCGAAGACCGACGGCGCTCACGAAGCCTTCCGCAATAACTTCCCGACGGACTACACGCCGCCAACCGGGCCCGGTAGGCCGAGGGCAGCCAGGAGCGCTACCA
>JBBITY010000208.1:0-1976 GCA_037440565.1 Desulfurellales bacterium | reverse complement strand
TACTGGGGCAACAACCGACCCTTCGCGCTTGCCACCGGTGACCAGTGCGACCCGGGACCGCCGCCGCCCTACTCGGAAGAGGCGACGTCCGACTTCTACCGCGAGGCGGAAGAGGTGTACGACACCTCCGGGTCACTGAGCGAGGACCAGCGCACCATCGCGCTGTTCTGGTCGGATGACCCGGGTACCACGGCGACGCCGCCGGGGCACTCCATCTCGATTCTCACCCAGATCCTGCAGCTCAAGGAGTCCTCCCTGGCCGTGGCCGCCGAGTCGTACGCCAAGGTAGGTATCGCGGTCGCCGACGCCTTCATCGCCTGTTGGAACGCCAAGTTCGAGTACAATCTGCTGCGGCCCATCACCTACATCCAGAACCTCATCGATCCGACCTGGACGCCGCTGCTCAACACGCCGCCGTTTCCGGAGTACACCTCCGGTCACTCCGCGCAGTCCGGTGCGGCGGCCGAGGTGATGACGGATCTCTTTGGACCGGTCGCCTTCATCGATCACACGCACGACGACCGCGGTCTGGCGCCGCGAGCGTTCAGCTCGTTTTTCGAAGCAGCGAATGAAGCCGCGATCTCGCGGCTGTACGGCGGCATCCACTACCGCACGGCGATCGAGGTCGGCATCGAACAGGGCACGTGCGTCGGATCGCGAGTGAACGCCTTGTCGTTCCGGTAGCGGGATTCGGAATCGATTCTGATTGTACGCGGGGCTGACGCCCGCGCCCCAGAGCACCGCCGCCTTCTCATCATGCCGGCCAAGGGGTGCGCGGGTTGCGTTGCGCTGGCGGGCGTTCCATATCCCTCCCGTCAGTGGATCCGGGGAGGGAACGACACGTGAAAGCGATCTATCTTGTCCGCACGGGGGCGCCGGAGCCGGCGTTCGAGCTGCGAGATGTGCCGACGCCGGAGCCCGCCCGCGGGCAGGTCCGGATCGCGGTGGAGGGCTTCGGTCTCAACTACGCGGACGTCGTGGCACGCCATGGTTTGTATCGCGACGCGCCGCCGCGGCCGTGCGTTCTGGGCTACGAGGTTGTCGGGCGCGTCGATGCGCTGGGGGCGGGCGTGACTGGTGTGAACCTCGGGCAGCGGGTGACGGCGCTCACCCGTTTCGGCGGCTACGCGACGCATGCGGTCACGGACGCGCGCGCGGTCGCGGCGATTCCCGACGACCTCGACATCGGTGTTGCCGCGGCGCTGCCGACGCAGGGCTGCACGGCGTGCTTCATGGCCGAGGAGATGGTCCGCTTGCATGATGGCGATCACGTGCTGGTGCAGGCCGCCGCCGGCGGGGTCGGCACGTTGCTGGTCCAGCTCTGCAAGCGGCGCGGCTGCATCGTGTATGGCACGGCTGGCTCGGATGACAAGCTCGCGGTGCTTCGCCAGCTCGGCGTCGACTATCCGATCAATTATCGGCGCGTCGACTTCGCGGACGAAGTCCGCCGCCTGCGCGGTGCTGCCGGTCTCGACGTGATCTTCGATTCGCTCGGCGGCTCGTACGTGCGCAAGGGCATCGGGCTGCTCGGCGCCGGCGGCCGCATCGTTTGCTTCGGTGGCGCCGACCACGGCAGGGGAAGCCTGCAGGCGCTCCGTACGCTCAAGTTTGCTTTGTCCTTCGGTTTCCCGCATCCGATTCCATTGCTCATGCGCAGCAAGGGGGTCATCGGCGTCAACATGCTGCGCATTGCCGACGAGCGCCCCGAGGTGCTCGCGCGCTGCCTGCGCGCCGTAGTCGAGCTGGCGTTGCGCGGCGATCTCAAGCCGATCGTCGGCGGGCGCTATTCGGCCGCCCAGATCGCCGCCGCGCACGAGTTCCTGGAAAGCCGCCGTTCGACGGGGAAGATCGTGGTGACGTGGGAGTAGGGGGCGGGCACTGAAGCGGTGCTTCACGCCTGCGCGCGGCTTTCGCCCCTGCACCCCGCCGAGGGGAAAACCATCCGGCCTGGTTTTCCCCTCGCGCTCCTCTTTCCA
>JBBITY010000207.1:0-6234 GCA_037440565.1 Desulfurellales bacterium | reverse complement strand
TCACGGCGGTCGGTCTTCACCCGATCGCCGGCCTTGGTCGGGATCAGCGTCGGCGCCACCACCGTGCATTCGATCCCGATCCGCACCAGCTGCCAGTACAGCACGTACCCGGTCGGGCCGGCTTCGTAGCAGCAGTGTAGCTCCTCGGCCCGCCCGAGCTTCTTCAGGCACTTGCGGATCGCCTCGGGCCGATTCGGAATAATCCCGACCTCGCGCTCCGCGCCATTGTGTTCCACCACCGCGATTGCGATGCTCTCCGCGTGGCCATCCATTCCCACATACCGCATGCTCTTCTTCATCGACCGGCTCCTTTCGTATGTAGCTCTGGGCTACGTTTGGTTTCCGCTCCGCAGCCTAACCTACGACGCTGCGAAACGGAGCCGGTCGTTCCATCGTGACTACTACCTTCGTGCCACCAGCTCGGCGACCTTGAAGCGCTTCAACGCCTTGCGGCCCTTTTGGGCGCGGTGGCCCAGCTCCGGTGCTTGGAAGCGCCGTTCGGTGCCGTCGTCGGCGACGGCGATCGGCGGCCGTTCGGCCGCGTGGCAGAGCGCCCCCACCAGGCGGTCGCCTTGGTCGAGCCGCATCAGGATGACGCCGCGCCCGGCCCCCGCCAGCTCGGGCAACTCCGCCGCGGCGAAGCTCAGCACCTTGCCTGATTCACTGGCCGCGGTGATGGTGTCGCCGACCGCGGGCGCGCACGTAATCAGCTCGTCGCCTTCCTTCGTGCGGGCGAAGCGGCGCCCACTCTTGGTCGTCTCGCTGAGATCTGGACGGCAGAAGAATCCCATGCCGCCCGCCGATGCGACCAGCCAGCGCTCCGCGAGCGCCGGCGCTTCACCGAAGCGCGTGGTGACCAGAGCGGCCGCCGGCGGCGCTGCTGACTTCCTGAAGGGCAGCTCGGCCTGTCCTGCGCCCTCCGCGGCAGCGGTGGGCGGCTCGCTGCCCGCCGTCACCAGCGCAGCGGCGATGAGGCGTTCGCCATCCTTGAAGTTGAGCAACGACTGGACCGGCTCGCCGTAGCCGGTGCTCGCCGGCACGTTGGTCACCTTCATGACGTAGGCGACGCCGAAGTTGGAGAACAGGGCCAGGCTGTCGCGCGTGTTGCCGCGCAGGATCCACTTGGCCTGATCGCCTTCGCGCACGCGGGTTGCACTGGGATCCTTCACCTCGCCGACGCGCTTCAGCCAGCCGTCGCGCGTGACCACGACTGTGGCATCCTCGTGCACGACGTACGCCTCGGCGTCGTAGACGAGCTCGGCGCCGGCTTTGAGGACCGTGCGCCGCGCGTCGGCGTACTGCTTGGCGAGCTCCTGCAGCTCCGTTTTCACCATCCCCCAGCGCGCTTTTTCGCTCCGCAGCAAGCGCTCGATCTGTGTTGCGCGCTGCTGCTTCTCGCGCTGCTCGGTGCGAATCTTTTCGATCTCCAAGCGCGCCAACTGGTACAGGCGCGTCTCCAAGATGGCGTCGGCCTGCACCGCGTCGAGCTGGAACGCCTTCATCAGGGCCTGCTGCGCCTCGCTGCGCGCGCCGGATTCACGAATGATCCGAATCGCCCGGTCGAGGCCGTCGAACAGCTTCAGGAAGCCGGCGAGGATGTGCAGCCGCTCCTGCAGCTCGCGCAGCTCGTGGCGCAGGCGGCGCGTCACAACGTCGAGACGGAAATCGAGGAAGTGGCGGCAGAGGTCCTTGAGCGTCAGCCGCGCCGGCTGGCCAACGCCGGCGGTGGCGGTCGGCACCAGGGCGGTGAGGTTGACGTGGAAGTTGAGCTGCAGGTTCGTGTGCTTGAACAGGTAGGCCATCACCGCGTCGGGCGACGCATCCGGTTTGATCTCGACCACGATCCGCACGTCATCGGTCGACTCGTCGCGCACGTCGGTTGCCTGCGGCAGGCGGCGGGCGGTGATGTGTCCGGCGATTTCCTCGACGAGGCTCGCCTTGTTGGTGGAGTACGGGATCGACGTGATTACCACGCGGTGCCGCCGGCCCGTGCGCTCGACCGTGTACTGCCCGCGGACCCGGATGGGTCCCTGGCCGGTCTCGTAGATCGTCCGCAGCTCCTGGCGCGTGTTGAGGATCTCGCCGCCGGTCGGAAAGTCGGGGCCCTTGATGACCTTGCAGAGGTCCTTGGTCTGCAGGTCCGGGTCGTCGATCAGGGCGGTGAGGGCGGCGACGATTTCGCCGAGGTTGTGCGGCGGGATGTTGGTCGCCATGCCGACGGCGATGCCCGTGCTGCCGTTCATCAGCAATTGCGGCAGCGCGGCGGGCAGGACAACGGGCTCGCGCAGCGTGGCGTCGTAGTTGTCGCGGAAGTCGACGGTGTCGTCGCGAATGTCGCGCAGCAGCTCCTCGGCGATGGCCGACAGGCGCGCTTCCGTGTAGCGCATGGCCGCCGGGTTGTCGCCATCCAGGGAGCCGAAGTTTCCTTCGCCGTGCACCAGCGGGTAGCGCAGGGCGAACGGCTGCGCCATGCGCACCATCGCCTCGTAGGCCGCGAGGTCGCCGTGCGGGTGGTACTTGCCCAGCACCTCGCCGACGACGGCCGCGGACTTGCGCGGCCGCGCCCCCGCCGTGAGGCGCAGGTTCTGGTACATGGCGTAGAGAATCCGCCGCTGTACCGGCTTCAAGCCGTCGCGCACGTCGGGCAACGCGCGTGAGGTGATGACGCTCAGCGCGTACGAGAGGTAGCGCTCCTCCGCCGCGCTGCGCAGATCAACGGTGGTGATCTTTTCCGCCGTTGGTGTTGCCATCCGCTGCCCCTCCTCTCAGCAACTCAAGTCAAGAAGCCGACACCCGACACCTGACACCCGGCCCTCACTCCTTCACCCGGGCGACGAAGCGGCCCTCGCGCGTATCCACCTGCACGAGTTCGCCCGTCTCCAGGTACGACGGCACCTGGATGACCAGGCCGGTTTCCAGCCTGGCGGGCTTCGTCTGCGCCTGGGCCGTCGCGCCCCTGATGGCCGGGTCCGTGTGCGCGATGCGCAGAACGATGCTCTGCGGCAGCTCGACGCTGATCACCTTGCCGTTGAAGACAATCGAGCGCAGGCCGCTCAGCCCCTCGATCAAGTAGGACGCCACGTCGCCCAGCTCGTCCCCGCTCAGCGCGAACTGTTCGTAGCTATCCGCGTCCATGAAATGGTACCCGTCGGCGTCGGTATAGAGGTATTGCACCGGCCGCCGTTCGAGCTGCGGTTCCTCCACTCGATCGGCCGAGCGGAAGGTGCGGTCGAACACATTGCCGGTGCGCAGGTTGCGGACCTTGGCCTTCACCAGCGTGCTGGCGCCGCGCGCCGACGGCGTTTGGAAATGCACATCCAGAATCAGGTACGGATCGCCGTCCAGCTCGACGTTCAGGCCGCGCTTGAAATCACCCGCCGTCAACATGCGCGCAAATTAGCGCGCGCGGCCGGCAAAAAACAGGGTCGGGCGACGGAGCCAAACCGGATAGCAGACGCCCTCTTGGCTCAGGAATCGGTCGGCCTTTCGCTCCTGCGTGAGCGGCTGCAAGCATTCGCGCCTGACAAGGCTTCGCTCATCACCGGCATCGCCCCGAGCGGGATCGAGCACTTCGCGCGCGACTTCGCCCGAGCCCCCGCGGCCCTCATCTTGGCAAGCTATAGGGCGTGCAAGAACTACCATTCGGATCTGATCCAGCGCGCGCCATCCCTGCTCGCCGCCCGGACCGGAGCAGCGGATGCGCGAGATCGCGGAGCGTTTCGAGGCGGCGGTGAGCTGACACCGCGGCGGTTTCCCCCGTTCATGGCGTGCGGTTGGATCGCCCGGAGGTCCGCGTTATCCACGAGCGGGAAACTGGTGGCGGAATGCTGCTGCTCACCGGGGCAACCGGATACATCGGTGCGGCACTACTGCCGCGGCTTCGTGCGCGCGGCGGACCGATTCGCTGTCTGGTACTGCCCGCTGAGCCGGCCAGCGCGCTTCTCGCCGACGGCGATGTGACCGATCCCACCAGCCTGGGCACCGCCGTCGCCGGCGCTTCCACCATCGTTCACTGTGCGGCGCTCATGCTGCCCAACGACGGCGCCCGCATCCGCCGCGTGAACGTCGACGGCACGCGCAACCTGATCGCTTGTGCACGCGAACACGGAGCCCGCCGCTTTGTATACTTCTCGGCCGTCTCGGCTGTGTACCGCCACAAGAACGTCTACGGCGAGTCCAAGGCGGCAGCCGAAGCCCTCGTGGCTGACTCCGGCCTCGAATACACGGTCCTGCGCCCCACCATGGTGTACGGGCGCGGCGGCGGCCTGCACTTCCAACAGCTCGTCCGGCTCGTCCGCCGCGCGCCGGGCGTGCTGCCCGTGCTCGGCTCCGGGCGGGCGCGCCTGCAGCCGGTGTGGATCGACGATGTGGTCCGCGCGGTCGAGCTGGTGCTCGATCACTCGCGCTCGATCGGACGGACGTACGGGGTGTCTGGCGCGACGGTGGTCACGTTCGACGAATTTGTCGACCGCATCAGCGCCGCGCTCGGCCGCCGCCCGCCACCCAAGCTGCACGTGCCCCTCTCCATCTGCCTGGCGGCGGCGCACGCCATCGCGCCGTTCGTGGGTTCGAGCTTCTTCAGCCCGGCGGCGCTGCGCGGCATCCCGGATCTCGCCACCGTGGTGCGCACCAACGTCGAGTTCTTCGTCGGCCGCTTCGCCGGCGTCCTGGTCTACTTCCCGGGGTTGCTCGCCTGTGCGGTCTGGGCTCGCTGGTGGGACCGCGAGAAGCTCGCCTGGCTCCTCGCCCTGCTCGCCACGTGCGAGGCGCTGATGCTCGCCATGCCGCACAACACGATGGGCGGCCAGCACGCGCTCGGCAACCGGCTCTTCGTGTTGCTGCCGGTCGCGCTGTCGTTCGTCGACCAGCTCAACTGGCAGCCCTGGCGCGTGCTCGCCACCGCGGGATTGCTCGCTGTGGCTGTTCCCGTCGTACAGGCACCGGTGCATCTGTCGCTCAACCCCGGACAGCAGATGCTCGACGTGCCGTATCGCTTTCTGCCGCTCGAGTGGTCACAGGCGGGGCGGCTGAAGTTCCCGTACATGTATCCGCACGGCCTGGCGGCGCTCGGCGATGCGCAGTACGCGTGGGAGGGGAACGGGCTGTGGACCCGCGGCGCCGCCGCCGCCGAATTCGTCCTCATCACCCGCGCCCCGGCACCGCGCGTCCGCCTGTGGTCGCTCGAACCGGAGATCCGCGTGCGCGACGGCGGCGTCCCGGTCGCGCTCGACTGGCACGCGGGCGCGGAGGTCGAGCTGACGCTCGCCCATCCGCTCGCTCGCTACCGCGAGCACGGCCCCGCCGACGACCCGACGACCGTCTACACGCTGACCGTCTCCACCCGCACCGGCACCTACGGCTACACGCTGGGAAACCGCGAGGACAGCCGCTATCTCGGCGTCTTCGTCCGCCCGTTGCCGAGCCAGGAGGAGCAAGAGCGGCATTGACACCAGCCGAGCCGCGGCCCCCCGAAAAGCGGACAGGCTGCTTTTCCCGCATCTCGCTCCAACCGAATCAACGAGTGCGACAGCGAAAAGTAGCCTGTCCCCTTTCAGCCCCAAGGGCGTCTCCCACCGCCCCACCCCTCACAGGCACAGCACCTCGCCCAGCTCCTCGGGCTGGAAGCGGATGGCGAGGTAGAACTCGCCGAACTCGCCGTAAACCGCGCTGGCGGGATCGAAGCGCATTTCGTACACGGCGTCCCGGATGCTCTTCAGGTCGCGGGCGAAGAGCGTCACGCCCCACTCCCAGTCGTCGATGCCGGTGCAGCTCGTGACGAGTTGGGTGACGCGACTGGCGAAGCGCCGGCCCGTGGCCGCATGCCCGCCCATGAGCTTCTTGCGTTCATCGAACGGCAACGTGTACCAGTTGCGCGTCTCCCCGCGGGCCTTGCTCATCGGATAGAAGCAGATCACGGGCAGGTCTTTCGGCAACTGCGGATGAACCCGCGACTCGGCATAGGCGGCCATACGCTTCCTGAAACTCGCCACGCTGGCGGCAAATTCCGGCGTGGCCGGATCCATCTTCTGTTCCTCGATCAACTGCTTCGCCCAGTCACCGGGCGAGGTCAT
Organism: Desulfurellales bacterium; assembly: GCA_037440565.1. Classification (GTDB taxonomy): domain Bacteria; phylum Desulfobacterota; class Binatia; order HRBIN30; family CADEER01; genus JBBITY01. Next base: position 163 of record JBBITY010000207.1, on the reverse strand, counting down.
GTACTCGCTCACCTCGGAGATGGACAGAAACGAGTAGACGGGTGCCAGGCAGGCACCGAGCGCAGTGGCGGCGAGCTGCTGGCCAATCTGCTGAATCCGCCGCAGCTCGGGGTGCACCGCCATGACGGCGAAATCGCTCTTCGCGACGCCGGCCATGGGTACG
>JBBITY010000206.1:0-6296 GCA_037440565.1 Desulfurellales bacterium | reverse complement strand
CGCGAGCGCAAGCGCCAGGTATAGTGCCAGGAGCTGCAAGCCGGACGCCCAAAGTCGGACCGAAGCCCGTGAACCGTTCAACTGTTTGCCATGCGTGTGGTGCATGAACGCGCCCCCTCCTTCATTCATTGCCAGAGCTGTGACTGTCGTCGGGGTGAGTTTCCAACCGCCTGCTCTTCCACAATCTCTACCCACTCCATGCTACGCGCGGTGCCCCAAAAGTGGCGCCTATGATACGAACTGCAGGCATCTAGTCAAGGGAAAACCGCAATGATTTTTTGGGCTTCGAGAGGCACCTCCCCGGCGGTTTTCCGTAATCCCGGGGGCTGCTCGGGTTTCCACGCCCTTCAACTCCCAGTGGCCCTCCTCACGGGGGGTGATGCCTCGTCCTCCAATAGGGTGGCTGTTTCGACCTCTTCGAGCGCCATGCGGAAGCGGCGCAGCTTGATGGCGCGTGCCCGACAAGCAGCCGCAACCCCCGCGACCCGCTCCGCACCGATATCAGGGCTGGCGATCACGATTTCCCAGATCGTGTGGTTGTCCAGAATCCTTGCCAAGGCGTCAGATCCACCCAGGACGGGGACGCCGTTGACGCGGCAGCCGGACAGCGCGGGACGGTCATCGAGAAAGCCAACCACTTTGTAGCCCAGATCGGGGTTTTGGTTGAGTTCGCGGAGCAAGGCCGTCCCCGTCAATCCCGCACCGTAGATCAGCACCGGGCGCGCCTCTTGTCCGGCGGGCGCACGGGCCATGACCTCGAGGATCTTGAAGGACAGCCGCGCGCCCATGACGAGCGTCGCCGACAGGTAGAAATCCAACATCAGCATGACGACCGCTGGGTGCGGGAGGCCGTAGAGCACCGCGACCGTGAGGGTGGAGGCCCCCTGCGCGAGGAGCAGGGCCTTTCCGACCGCGATCATGTCGGCGGCATTGGTGTAGCGATAGGCTCGTTCGTAGACGCCGGCCAAGAAGAAGGTCCCCAGTTTCACGGCCACCACGAGCAGCAGACTGTAGGCGAGGCGCATCCGCGCTCCAGCCTCGAGGGAAGGGCCGTTGGCAATGAGCACACTGCCGGCGTACGCGGCCGCCACGAAACCCGCATCCACGAGCGCGTGGAACCCTCGCCGGCTGAGCATCGGCAGCTCGAACAGGGGCAACAACGTCCCGCGCCGGAGGACCTCGACCTCTTGGTAGGCGAGCTTGCGGATGCCGAGATACGTGGCCAGGGCGACCAGTCCGATCAAGAGCGCAAAATCGGAACCCCGCGCCCGGACCGCCAGGAACGCCAGCACGCCCAGGCCGATGCACACCCCGTACAGCAGCAGCACGGCGTGCCGTTGCGTCAGCCCCATGGCCAGCAACCGGTGATGGATGTGTTGGCGGTCGGGGCGGAAGACGGATGCGCGTCCGACAAGGAAGCGGTACGCGTTGCGCTCACCGTCCCACCGCACGACGCGCAAGGCGCCCAGCAGCCGGCGCAACATCGTGAGCAGCGTATCCATGATCGGCAGCCCCAAGGCCAGGATCGGCACGACGATGACCACTGCCGTCGCCCCCTTCTGTGAGGCCTGGATGGACAACACCGACAACAGGTAGCCAAGTAGAAGGCTGCCGGAGTCGCCGAGAAACACCGAGGCAGGGTTGAAGTTGTGATACAGAAAGCCGGCGAGCGCTCCGGCGAGCGTCACCGCCAGCAGCGCCACCTCGAGCCGTCCCGCGGCCAACGAGATGACGAACAGCGTGCCCCCGGCGATCAACGCCACGCCGGCCGCCAGCCCATCGAGCCCGTCGATGAGGTTGAAGGCGTTGGTGATCCCCACCACCCACAACAGGGTGAACGGAATGCCCAGCCAACCGAGAGCAATGCTTCCACCGGTGAGCGGATTGGTGACGACGGTAATTCCGAAGCCCCCTGCGACCACCATGGCTCCGCCGACGAGTTGAAAGGCCAGCTTCGGCAGTGGGCCGAGCGGCCAGATGTCGTCGACAGTCCCGCAGGCGGTGACGACGAGGGCGCCCCCGAGCAGCCACACCCACGGCAAGGTTTGGCCCCAGAACACACTGATGGCGAGGCGATCGATGATCAGGCCGAGCGCGAGCGCTCCCAAGAAAGCGATCAGAACGGCCAGGCCGCCCAGCGACGGGATGCGACCCGCGTGTACGCGGCGCTCGTTGGGTTCGTCCACCGCACCGAGGCGTGCCGCCCAGGTCGCGACCAAGGGAGTGAGAAAAAAAGCCAGCGTCGCCGCCACCCCACCGAGGAACCAATACTTCAGCATCGCTTCCACTCCCGCCCCGAGACCGACCTTCTCGCTTCCCGGTATGCCGCGTCGCCGGCCTGCTCGCCATCGATCCCGGCTCCGCCATCGAGCAGCGCTGCAAACTCGCGCGTGGCGATCCGCCGGTCGAACCGTTCCTCGGCGAGCCGCCGGGCGCGAACGCCCATGGTGTCCAGGAGGCGCGGGTCGGCCGCCGCGCGCCGGACGACGCTCGCCAGCGCGTCCGCGTCGTCGGGCGGAACCACGAAACCCACCTCGAACTCTCTCGCCAGCGCCGCCACCTCCGCCTCCGGGTTCATCATTGCCACGAATGGACGCCCCGCCGCCAGCACGCCGTACACCTTGCTGGGCACCAGGCACCCTTCGAGACCGGCGCGCAGGGGAATCACGTGCAGGTCTGCCGCGCCCAGCGACTCGGCCAGCCGCTCCTTGGCCTGGTATCCGAAGAAGCGGATGTTCCGCAAACCCAGCGCCGCTGCCCGCCCTTCCAGCGCACTCTTGCTCGCGCCCTCGCCGATGAAGACGAACAGAAAGCGGTCCTCGCTGCGCAACCGCACGGCGGTGTCGAGCACCACGTCGAGCGGTTGCGAGAGGCCGAGGTTCCCCGAGTACATCACGACGAAGCGCGCCCCGAATCGGTCCCGAAACGGATTGCGCGGCAAAGGGCGGATGAGCTGGCAGTCCACCCAATTCGGCAGCACGCTGAGCTTGTCCGGCGGAATGCCCTTGGCAAACAGTCGCTGCCGCATGTCGCGGCCCAACACGACGATGCGATCGGCGGCGTCGTACGCCCGCCGATTCGCCCAGCGCAAGACGGCCAGCAGGGGCGCGCTGCGCACGCCGCCGGTCGCTTCGGCGACGTCCGGGTACACATCTTGGCAATAGTAGACGAAGCGGCAGCCCCAGCGCGCCTTCAGTGCCGCTCCCAACAGTCCGAGGAGTGGCGGGTCCGTCTCGGCCACGACAACGTCGGGCGGGCGCTGCCGCAGCGCCGCGCCCGCGGCAAGCGCATAGTACGTGCCGAGGTTGATGAGGCGGGCGGCCAGATGACGCTTCGGCAGACGGGTGCCCCAGGTCCGCACGATCCGCACCGCCCCGACGGCATCCTCGTGCCACAATCCGCGGCCGGCCGTTCGCACGTGATACGACGGCCCGGCTACAACGGTGACATCATGATCGCGCGCGAGGTCCGTGCACAGCTCCGTCAAGAGCTGGCCCGTCGCCTCGGGATCGGGCCAAAAGGAACGATTCAGAAAAAGAAGCCGCATCGCAAGAACCGCGCGTGTTTCGACAGGCTCAGCATGAGGGGGCGACCCTCTGGGGGCGCGAGGTTCATGGCTACCGCAGGGAATTGACGGCGAGGTCCGCGGTGTGGCGAAGCCGCGGCGGGAGCAGTGCTCCCGCCCTCGAGAGGGGAGCGGCGCTGGGGCGAGAGCATTCTTGAGGGGTGGAGGAGTCGTTCCCATGCGGAAGGGGCGGGAGCAGCGCTGCAGCGCGAGGGAGTTGTTCCCAAGCTTCGAGCCGGCTGCGGCTCAGTGGGGACCGGCGGCCGACGCATCGACGACGAATCCGGAGGCCAAATCGCCCGGCCGCCGCAGACGCAGGGCCTGGTTCGCGTACGGTGTGCAAGGCAGCGGCGCATTCCAGCACGACATGGTCTCTCCCGCGAATTGCACGACCAGTCCGCTGTCGAGTTGCACCGGCCGGACCCGTGGCAGCGGCAGTCCCCCGAAATCGCGCAGGGGCAGCCAGGCGGGCTGGCCCTCGAAAAACGGCAGCCCCGCCAGCGACAAGCAGGCCACGCCGGCGGCGAACCGCACGCCACGGCGCGCCGCGCACAGCGCGCGACCGAACGCGAGCCCTGCGCTCTCTATGGCGAGGAGCCAAAAGGCCGCGCCCGCAAAGCGCGGGCGCGGCGCCATGATGAAGCAGGCCCCGATCGCAGCGAGCGGCGGCAGCAAGATCGCCGTCGAGATGCGCTTCCGCCCACCGCGAGTGTCCCCCGCGCGCAATAGCCGCCACCCGGCGCCGACCGCGCCCCACAGCCACGCGCCCGCCGCGATCGCCAGTGGCAGCAGCACACCGCGCTCGATCCACCCGAGCGAGCGCAGCCAGGTGCCGAGCCAGCGCAGGTCGAGCGACGCCCGCCACCACGGAGCGCGGACGGCCTTCCACGGGTTGATGAAATCGGCTTCCGCGATCACGGCCTCGGGCGGCACCCGCCACTCGACTGGGGCGCCGCCGAACGTGCTGGGATACGCCGGGTAGCCGCTGAGGATGATGCCACGGACCATCCATGGCACGATGCCGCTGGCTGCCAGGAACACGGCAATTGCCATCACCTGCCAGGCGCGGTGGGGACTGGGCCATGCCCGCCGCAGCCATGCCGCGGCGGCCAGCAGCGCCACGGCCACGCCGAGCGGCGCGAAGGAGAGCTTTACGGTCGTCCCCCCGGCGGCGAGCAGCATGATCTCCCACAACCGAACATTCATGCGGGCGAATGATTCGCCGAGGAGGGCGATCAATTGTCCGGAGAGCACGAGGCCGAGCACGAAAACGGGGAAGTCGGGCGACGGGCTGGTGAGGTTGATATTGAAGGCGAGGATCATCGCCGGCGGGAGGCAGAGCGCGTAAAAGAGATCGACCGGGCGGCAGGGCTGGCGCACCCGCAGCAAGCGGGAGAGGCCGAGCAGCACGCGCGCGAAGAGCACTGCGAGCAAGAGGCCGTTGGCGAGGTGGGCAGGACGGTGGGTGAACGGCCCTACGTCGAGCAGCGCGACGTACAGAAAGTACGATTGGTTGAAGGCGAGGCGGCCGTGCAGATTGCCGAGACCCGGTACGATCGGATACTCCGTCAGCCAGCGCACCGTCGGGATGTGATACAGGCCGCTGTCCCCGTTCCGCGGTCCCCCGAGCGCCCGGTTCGATAGCCAGACGACCAGGACGGCGGCGGCCACCAGCAGAGGCCAGCCGGAACGCGCGCCGCGCGCAAGCGCGGCCCACGGCGCGCGTCCGCTGACGGCGAAACCCAGTGCGCCGACCGCCGCGGTCGCCAGCAACGCCCTGGCGTCGATGCGCAGCCAGCAGTGCCAGACCTGCAGGCCGAAAAGAGTGCAGATCCAACCGCTCCAGAATGCCTCCCACCACGCGTCGGCCGAGTCGGTCGCCGATCCGCCGGCGCGCCGAAACATCGCGCCGACACCGGTGAAGACGAGCGCCAGGCCGAGCCAGGCACCGATGATCAGCAGTTGCGCGAGGTGCAAGTGTCGGGTGCCGGCTACGATCGCGTGCGCACGGAGCGGTACCACTCGATCGTGCGCCGCAAGCCGTCCGCAAAATCCATGGTGGCGCGAAAACCGAAGGCGCGCTCGGCCCTCGACACATCGAGGCAACGGCGCGGCTGCCCGTCTGGTTTGGAGGCGTCCCAGACGATCTCGCCGTGGAAGCCCGTGAGACCGGCGATCAACCCGACCAGCGCACGGATCGTAATTTCACGCCCCGTTCCGATGTTCACGGGTTCCGGCTCGTCGTACGACTGGGTGGCAAGGACAATGGCCCGCGCGCAGTCCTCGACGTACAGAAACTCGCGGCTCGCGTTTCCCGTTCCCCACACCTCGATGGCTGGCGCGCGGCTCTCGACGGCATCGACGCACTTCTTGATCACGGCGGGGATGACGTGCGACCGCGCCGGATCGAACGAATCGCCGGGACCATACAAGTTGACCGGCAAGAGATAGATGGCGTTGAAGCCGTACTGCGCGCGGTAGGCCTGCGCCTGGACGAGGAGCATCTTCTTCGCCAGACCGTACGGCGCGTTCGTCTCCTCCGGATAGCCCGCCCACAGGTCCGCTTCCTTGAACGGCACCGGCGTGAGCTTCGGATACGCGCACACCGTTCCGACGGCGACGAACTTCTCGACGCCGCGCCGCCGCGCCTGCTCCATCAGCTCGGCGCCCATGACCAGGTTCTCGTAGAAGAACCTGCCAGGGCTCGCGCGGTTGGCGCCGATGCCACCGA
>JBBITY010000205.1:0-6302 GCA_037440565.1 Desulfurellales bacterium | reverse complement strand
ACAACGCCGACCAGATCGTCGCGCAAGCCCGGCGGCTGGGCTGCCGCATCGTGCGCAGCGGCGGGAAGCTCGAAGACAGCGACTACGCGCGCAACGCCGAGGTGCTCAGCCCGGCGATCATCGCCGGCGTCACGCCCGGCACGGAGATCACGATCGACTGGGACGGCAAGGGACCGCGCACCTTCGGTCTGGCGACGACGGAGTTATTCCTGCCTGTGCTCGTCACCATGGAAATGAGCTTCGAGGACTATCTGCGCTTCTGCCTCTGGCAGAACGCTCACGACCTCGCCACGGTGATATACACGCGTGACGACCGCAAGCTGCAGCGCGCCCGCCGCATCATCGGTGGATGCTGAAAGAGAACGACGGCACCGACTCGGCATTGGAATGGGAGGCCTTCGGCGCCAGCGGCGTGGGGGAAAGCGGCAACAGCAGCGTCGGCGACGCGGCGTGCACGATCCGCATGTTCTGCCGTGAGCAAAAAGGGCGGCACGTGGTGTTCTAGCCCGGATGTCCGACGGGCGCAGGGCGAAGCCCGCCCGAGTTCTCAGGATCGAGGCAATTGCATGCCGCACGGTCGGAAGCTGCCTCAAACCCATCCATCACGCCCTCCTCGGTCGAGCCTTCACCCGCCGCTCGATCTCCTGTTGCAGGACGACCGCGTTGTTGTGCGCGCTGTCGCGAGCCGCGTACAGCAGCGTCACGCCGCCCTCACGCGCGCGCTGAACCAGATCGTCCACCAGCTCGCTCGCACGGCCGGCGCGCAGCTCGCCTCGATAGCGTTCAACGAAATCATCCCAGCGCTCCACGGCGTGGCAGAACGACCGCCGCAACGCCTCGCTGGGCGCCACGTCCTTGCACCAAGCATCGAGCGCCAGGTCCTTCTTGCTGATTCCGCGCGGCCACAGGCGATCGACGAGGACGCGATAGCCGTCCCGCGGCGCCGGTGGATCGTACACGCGCTTGATCCGGACTCGCCTGCCACTCTGGCCCCTAGCCTTGGGGCGCATCCCGATAAACCCAACGCGGGTAAACTATCCCCGAACCGAAAGCCGTACTTCCAACGGATTGAACGGATTCAACGAATGGCACGCTCACTCCTGTCCGAGAAATCCGCGTGATCTGTCGAACCCGTTGTAACCAATCTCCCGGGTCGGGGTGGTTTGCTCTGTGTCCTCACTGCCTCTGTGGTGGGCTGTTCGCCAGAATTTGTGGGTGTTCCGGCGGCCCATGCCTGAGAAACGCATGCGGACCGACTCTTTTGCCGCGATACGGGAGTGACGATTTCAGCGCTCACTGACGTCATTCCCTCGGATTGCTTTCCGCCGACTCATGCGGCGCCCCGCTCGATGACGATCCGAAACCGTCCCGCGTCGAGCTTTTCCGTCGCCACGATTCGATGGCCTTCTTCTTTCACGCTCTTCGACAGCGTCCCGAGGTTCTCGCCGTCGAGCAGGACCTCGAGTCGCTGGTTGTTGGTCATCGCGTCGAGCGCGGCTTTCACCTCCGCGAATGGGCCCGGACAGATCAGTCCAGTCACGTCCAGCACCCGGTGCACGGCGGCCTGCGCCTCGTCCCCGTTCCCTCGCGCCGCGCGCGCACCGGGGAGCCACTGGGGCTCAGCCTCCGGATAGCGGTGGATGACGATGGGCTCCGGCGCACCGCCGTCCCTGACCAGGTGATCGCCCACGACCGGCGCGAGCGCCGCCAGCAGCGTCTGCATCGCGCCCGGCTCCTTGAGCAATTCGCCGATGCGGATGCGCCCCTTGCCCTTGCCGTGGTCGCGATACCAGTCGAGGACGGTGCGGATGACCGGCACAACCATTCCGTCGGGAATCAACCGCGCCACCACCGCCCCGTTGTGCGGGTGGCGCCCGTGCCGGCCGCCGACGCGGACGATCCACCCCACCGCGCCGGCCCGCCACGATTCGGTCGGACAGGCGCGGATGCAGTCGGCGCAGTACAGGCAGTTGGCCGCTTCGAACAGCGGCTTGCCCGAAACCGGGTGCGGAGCGATAGCGCTTTCCTGACAGGCTTTCGAGCAAATCGTGCAGCCGGTGCACGACGGCTCGTGCCAGACCGGATAGGCCGCGCCCTGGAAGCCGAGATCCATCTCGTTGGTGCGTGCGCAGTCGATCGGGCAGCCGGAGAACGAAATCTTGAACTTGTGGTAGTACTCCTCGCCGAAGAATTCGCGATCGACGACTTGCGTCATCGCCTGCGTGTCGGTGAGCCCATTGGGGTTGTACTCGCAGCCGCTGCAGGCCGTCGGCACGCGCACGCGCGGCCCGCAGGTCGCGACGCGCCCACCGGCTGCGCCGAGCAACCGCGTCACCTGCGGGAAATTGCTGTAGTGCACGTACGGTACTTCGAGCGACTGGCGGAAGCTCAGGTGCACGTACCCCTTGCCGTAGCGTTCGGCCGCGTCGGCGGCCGCGCGCAGCCAGGCCACGGGAATCCGCCCGCCGGGACACCGGAAGCGCACGGTGAAGAGGTCTTTCTGCCGTTGCTTGATGTATCCCCCGGACTTGAGCTGATCGAAAGAGAGCGCGCCCTGCAACGGCGCCACCCCGCGCCCGGCCTCGACCGGCACCTCCACCGCAACCTGACGCCGGCGCGCGTGTTCGTCCAGGCTGCGGTCGATCGTGACCTTCGCCCGCCGGAGCTTGTCCTCCACCGTGGCTTTCTTCGCTTTGACTTCCGGCATGGTCGATCTCCCTCCCGACGATGGCCACCGCGCCCGGCGGCGGCGCACTGCGCGGATGAATCCTATTAGAATCGCCGGGGCAGTTACAAAGCCTGGACACGCCGGACCAGCGCGTCGCGCTCGCGGCCACTGCCGGTCCGGCAGGGCACGTGATGGCGCGGGCGCTCAGGATCTTCCTCGCCTTCGGTCCGCTGGATCCTGAGCACTCCGCGGTACGGTGCGTCGGCTACGCGCGCTCCACTTCGACCGTGGTGGCGCGCGGTGTGTGGCTCGGGGCGGCGTAAAACATGCGGTAGCGGATGTGTCCATACCCGCCGGCCAGGTGCAGCGGCTTCCATGACGACGGGACGGCCTCCTGGCTCTGTGCCCAGTCTTTGAATTGGTGATTCTCCCAGGCGTGGTAGACGACGACCTGCCCCGGCTGCAGCGAGGGTGAGGGCTTGACGCGGATGACGAAGGTCCCGGTGTCGTTGAACACCCGCGCCAAGTCGTGATCCTTGAGGCCGCGCCGCCGGGCGTCGTCGCTGTTCATGTACATCACGGGCTCGCCGCGCTGCAGGCGCAACAGATGGCGCTGATCGCGCCAGATGGCGTGGATCGACCAGCGCGTGTGCCCGCCGCTGAGGCGCAGCGGATAGCTGCCGCCGGCCCGCGGCGGCTCCTTGTGCACCGGCAGCGCCTCGCCGACCTCCATATACCATGGATGGTCGAGCAAGAACTGCTGCCGGCCGGTGAGCGTCGGCCACGGCTCCTTCTTCTCGACGAACCACTGCTGCGGGTAGACCGTTTGGCCGGGCGCGAAGTCGCTGCAGATCGCATTGTGGGGGCCGTAGTGGCCGAAGCCTTGGATCGGCAGAGCACCTCGCCGCCGCGCGTCCTCCCAGGTGAAGCCCTTGGTCACGGAGGACTGTTGAATAAGGTGGTCCATTGCCGCCGACTCGTCACGGCCGTCGAACAGGCCGCCCATGATGTACTCGTCGTAGAAATTGGCGTAGTCGCGCGTCGTGCCGCGGTGGTCGGTGAACGGCTTCACGCCGCGGGCGCGGGCGCGCTCCTGGAGCTTGCGCGCCAGCGCGGCCATCATCTCGAATTCGGACTTGGACTCGCCCAACGGTTTGACCGCCTGATCGCCGAAAATGACGTACGGCACGAGGCTTTGCGGGTACTTGAGGCCGATCTTCTCGTAGTACCCCGCCGCCGGCAGCAGCAGATCGGACTCGAGGCCGGTCGAGCACATGCGGACATTGATGTTCACGATCAGATCGAGCTTGGGCCACAGGTGCTGGCGGGCGAGCTGCGGGGCCGGCCAGCGCCGCAGCGGATTGGCGCCGGTGTAGACATAGACTTTCGGCGGCCGTTCGGCCGGCGGCGAGACGGGTAACCAGCCTTTCTCGTGCGCCTCGCTCACGTAGTCGGCGACCGGGCGGGGCAGCGCGGGATCGTTGAAGTCGGGCCGGTCGACCACTTCCTTCATCCCACCGTGGACGTACAGGAACGGCAGCGTCGCCGTGAACGAACGCTTCTGAGTGACCTCGTCCAGGATGCGCTCGAAGTCGCGGGTTTCGAAGGTGAACAGCTTGGCGATCCAGCGCTGGTAGAAGGGGACGGTGAACTCGGCGCTGATGCGGTGGAGGGCATCGATGCTATACCAGGCGCCGGGCCGGATACCGCCGCCGCGCTTGCCCTGGTTACCGGTGAGCGCCATCAGCAGACACATCGCGCGCTGCATGAGATCGGAGTGGTAGTGCTTGCAGGAACCCCACGAGGCAAAGATGAGCGCTGTGTCGGCCGCGGCAAGGCCGCGCGCGGTGCGGCGAATCACCCCGGCGTTGAGACCCGTGATCGCGGCGGCGCGCTCGGGCGTGTATTGCTGGAGGTGCTCGGCGAGCACCTCCAGCAACGGCCGCACCTGCACATGGCGCCCGTCAGCCAGCGCGACGCTGAAGCGCCCGCGCAGCGCGGGCTTCACCGTGCCGAGATGCAGGCTTTGCGTCCGATGCCCCTGGCTCCCGGGGGCCTCCGCCAGTCGGTTCGCCTGCTCGTCCCAGAAATAGAAGATGTCGTCCTTGCCGTTGGCTTGCACGTCGCTCTGGCGCAGGTAGCGACCGGTGTCGTCGCGAACCAGAAAGGGCAAGTCCGTCTGCTCGCGCACGTAGTCGGGTTTGAAGAGATTCTCGCTGACGATCACTTGTGCCATGGCGAGGCCGAGGGCGGCGTCGGTACCCATACGCACGTTCAGCCACAGATCGGCGTGAATGGAGCTGGCGTTGTAGTCGGGGGCAATCGAGACGACGGTCGCGCCGCGGTATCGCGCCTCCCACATGAAGTGCACGTCGGGGATGCGGGTGTAGACCGGATTGGCGATCCAGATCAGGATGTAGTCGGCGTTGAACCAGTCGTCGGACGTGCCGTCGGCGTTGAAGTGCCCCCAGGTTTGGATGGCGCCCATCGGCAGATCGCCGACGCCCGCCCATGAGTCCATGGTGGTGGCGCCGAAGAGATTGAAGAAGCGCATCTCCGCGCCGGTACCCGTGCCGAAGTCGATGTTCGTCGTGCCGTGGTCGTACACGACGCAGTCGGGGCCGTCGCGCAGCGCGACGTCAAGCAGGGTGTCGGCAAACTGGGTGAGCGCTTCGTCCCAGCTCAAGCGATCCCAGCACCCCGAACCGCGCGCGCCGTTGCGGCGCATCGGGTACTTGAGCCGGGAGGGTTCGTACATGAGCTGGCTGTAGCAGTTGCCTTTCTGGCAGCCGCGCGGGTTCATGTCCGGCACGCTCGGATGGCTGGGCTGGTAGATCGTGTTCTGCTCCTCGCGCCACACCATGCCGTCCTTGACGTAGACGTTCCACGAGCAGGCCGCGATGCAATTGGTTCGGATGTGGGTGCCCTTGACCACCCGATCCCAGGTCCACTTGCCGCGGTAGAGATCCTCCCAGGTTCGGTACTCCGGCAGCTCGTGCACTGGCTTCGGAACGCTCGGGGCGGCGTCCTCGCCCCTCTCCCGATCCGCGAAGGTCAGATTGGCCAGCGTCAGTGTCGCCGCGGCCGCCCCGGCACTGCGGAGAAAGCTCCGGCGAGTCAATTCCATGGTCATCGTTACTTCCTGTCGTCCGTACCGGCGGCTCTTGCCGACGGGCGCAACTGGCCCATCCGCCCTCTTCCCGCAACAGGCAGATTCCGCCGTAACTCCGCCTGCGCACACCGCAGCCTACCGAGCGGTCGGCAGGGCGGGCATGACCTTCAGCGGTAAAGAAGATGACGTGGCTCAGGCTTCGCCCGCGGCCTCGCTTCGACGGATGTGAGGGGGAAGCTCCCGCAAGCCGCAATCGCCTTTGCGTTTGCGCGGCTTCCGAGCGGAGCTCGTGCGCTAGAACGCGAACACCTTGCCGGTTTCGAGGACGCGGACGGGCACGCCTTCCAGCGACTGCGGCAGGCGCGCGAGCAGGGCGTCACTCGCCTTCTCGACATACACCTCGATCACCGCATCGTTCGCATCACCTGCGCCGATGCCGACGCCCACCACACCCGCCTCCGCGAAGAGCCGCCCTTCGCTGCGGGCTTGGACGGCAACGGCGTGGCCGAAACCGCTCAGTCC
>JBBITY010000204.1:0-6331 GCA_037440565.1 Desulfurellales bacterium | reverse complement strand
TTCGGTGTGGACCGGGTGGTCGCCATGGCGGCCGGGCACTTCGCTGCGAGCGCAGGGGTCCTGCTCGGAGCCGTGGCGCTGACGGGCGCGGCGCCGTTGCTCGCCCTTGCTCGCATGCTCACCGCGGCCGTCACCACACCGCGCCCAGCGCCGGCGCTGGCGTTCATGGAAGGGCCGCCCGGGAGCACGGTGCGCGTGTGCGTGCTGCTGCTCGGTGTGCTTGAACTCGTCTGCCTCTACCAGCTCGACCGATTCCGCGCCGTCGGACTCCTGTTCGCCCCCATGCTCGCGCGCTGCGCGATGGTCGTGATAGCGGTCGGCTCGCGGGCTGCCCGTCTCGACGACCGGCGGCTCAAGTTTGCCCCGGATCTCACCTTCAACGGATTCGCTCTCGCCAGCACGCTCACCTTTGCCGTCGTCTTCCTCGCCACCGAGTTTCTCGGCCTCCTTCTCGTCCTCGCCGCCGCCTCCCTGACCATCGCCCTGCGCATCCTCTTCCACCGCTGGCTCGGCGGCATCAACCACGCGGCCCTGAACGCCACCTGCGAAGTCACGCAGTGGCTGCTCCTCGGGGCACTGGCAGGGCTCTGACGAAACCTTCCGATGCTTGACTGCCAAATCCCGGACGCGTCATGGAAAGCCCGCTACCGATGACCACCGCGAGCAAGAGTGATCCCGTGAAATACTTGGTCCCCTGGATCGCACGCCAGGACCTGGACGGACTGGGGCACAGGCCGCCGACGGGTCCGATCGTCGACTTCCTCCGCGTGCATCCTGCCGTCAGGGCCGTTCTTCTTTGCGACTGGCCGAAAGTCCGGGCACGAGTCCGATGTCTGCGGTGTGGGTCTTGCTGGCCAAGACAAAGTACGCCGGCGCGAGGCTGTTCAAGAGCTGGGTCGGCAAGAACAGCAGGCCGCGGCTCCTGCGGGTGCTGCAGGAGGGCGAAATCCAGCGGGTCGGCGACACGAAGACGCAGACAGTCGACGTGCGAGTGATTGCGGCCACCAACCGCGACCTCGTTGCCGCCGTGCGCGACGGGACCATGCGCGACGATCTCTTCGGGATCACGTGCGCCTCGAAGTCCTCGCGGCGAATCGTGTCGCCCGGGACGAGCGCAAAAATCCGGGCCAGGGTGTTCTGCAGCTCGCGGACGTGTTCCCGCTGATGCAGCACTTCCTCGGCAGTCTGAACAAGTGCGCCGCAGGCATTCCCGGCGCCGAGCGCAAGCATCTTTCCCCGAGCGCAAGAAGCTTTGCGGAAAACTACCCCACGCGATCGGGAAGGCGCAGACGCCGCTGGCGAACCGGCGGAAGTTCAGTCTGCGCAGAGAATTGGAGTCGGTCGAGCGGCAGTTGATCGAGAGCAAGCCCTGCGCGAGTCCGGCGGCGTCAAGGAGCGCGCCGCGAAGCTGTTGGGCCTTGCCAGCCGCCAGGCCCTCTCACACCGCATGCGAGTCTTGGGGATTACTCGCTGAAGAGCTGGCACACCGACTGCTCATGCAAACGTTCAAGATGCTTGATCTCTTCCGGAAGAACATGGAAGGAGTTTCTTCACGGGAGGGCGCGACAGCATGAGCGACAAGTCGAAAGCGGAGAGCCGGCCTACCGGGGCGACAGCGCCAGGGGTCGCCAGCGACATGCTCGCGGAGATGGCCAAGGCGATTGTTGAGGCGGTACACCCAGAGCAGATCATCGTTTTCGGCTCGCACGCACGCGGTGAACAACGACCCGGATCTGATGTGGATCTGCTCGTCGTTGAGGCCGAGCCGTTTACGGCAGCTCGCAGTCGCCGAAAGGAGATGGCTCGGGTATGCCGCGCACTTGCCCGCTACTCGGTGCCAATTGACGTGTTGCTGTACAGCCGTGACGAGCTTGCCCCGTGGAAGGACTCTGTCACCCATGTGATCGGACGCGCGCTGAGGGACGGCAAAGTGCTATATGCCCGATCTTGAAGGTGCTCGGCGCCTGCTGGCGATGGCGCGAAAAGATCTCAAGGCGCTCCGTGGGATGACGGATGTGGAGACGTTCGACGACGAGATCTTCGGCTTCACGCTCAGCAGGCTATCGAGAAATGCCTCAGGGCCTGGCTCGCCCTATCCGATGTCGAGTACGCGAAAACTCACGACGTTCGTGCCCTGCTGGTCCTCCTGGAAGAGCACGGCGCCGAGGTTGAGCACCTCTGGGACCTGGTGGAGTACAACCTCTTTGCAGTGCAGTTTAGTTACGAGGCGTTTAACGCCGTCGAGGAGACCCTCGACCGCCCGGCCGTGATTAGCCGAGTCAATGACCTCCTGCAGGATGTCGAGCGTTTTCTGCCGCAGACCGAAGCGTCTGGGAGCGGCGAATGATCACCGCCATCGAGATTGAGAACTTCAAGGGCATCCGCGACCGCGTGCGCGTTGAGCTGAAGCCACTCACGCTGTTGTTCGGTCCGAACAGCGCCGGCAAGAGCAGCATCATTCACGCGCTGCTCTTGGGTTACGAGATCTTTGAGCGACACAACCTTGACCCGGACCGAACCGTGCTGGGTGGCGACGCGGTGGACCTCGGCGGGTTCGTACACGGCCACAACACATCACAGCCGGTCCGTATGACAATGGGCCATTTCCTCCGCACCGAGTTGAGTGGCGCGCCTGCGGCGAGGCATTCGAGTTCGAGGTAACCGCAGCCGATGGATACGCGTTTCCCCCGGTGACCCTTCCGCGGGACTTGATCCGAAGGCGGGCGCGGCGGCCCGGCGTCTTGTTGGGCCAGCTTCCATCGTACGCTCGCCTTCCAATCTGGTAGCGCACCCGTCGACCGCGGCGTGTGGGTGCCGAAGCGAAATTTGGGCGCTCAGTTGGTGGTGTCGTCTCGGCCTTCAGCCCCCTGCACGTCTCCGTGTGGCAGCAGGATTTCCGGCGCCCTGTCGGGTGACACGGTGCGTCCCGTCGCATCGCGTGTTCCGTACTCATCGGCGCTACCGAGATAACGTCCGCTGCGGTCGTACACCCGCTCGGAGCCGTCGCTCTGGCGCTCGATCGTGCCGATGACGCGATTGGAAGAATCGTGGATACGCCGGGCTCGGCGCGTCTCGTCCGCCAGAGCGCAGTCCGGCTGCCCCCAGAGGATGCTCACGCACGCGAGCGCAAGAAGCCAGTTCCTGGAAGACCCGTATCTCACACTCGGCATCAGTGTCCCTCCGCGCATTGTCCCGCCATGCCTGCCAAGCTTAGCTGCAGCATCGTCGTCTTACCATACAACGGCTCGACCTGTCTCGCAGAGACTCGATGGCTCGCTCGATGAGTGGCTTGAGGTCCGGCGGAGGCCTGAGGCCGGCGCTGAGATTCGGAGCACGGCCAAGGCTTCGGACCTCTGAGGCCCAAAACTTCGGGTTCCGCCCGCGGCCCGGAGCCTGCGGCGGACGGGTTCGGCGCGAGATCGAGAGCTTCTGCAGGCTGCGGACGAATTCCTGAAGTCCGAAGCCTGAGGTCCGACGCCTACTCCGAATCTCAGGTCGCTCAGGAGCGTCACCCTGCCCGTTTGCGGGGCTCTTCGGTGTTGGTGACGGCGTCGGAGTTCTCGCCGTCCGGGAGCAGCGGCAGTTGATCGGCCTGCAGTTGGCGGGTGGTGCGGTCGATGACATCCAGGGCGGGGATGTCGTCCTGTGCGCCGACGCCCAAGTCCTTGAAGCGGCGCGCGCCGACGAGGACACGGGTTTCCAGCGAGCCGACGGCGTTGTTGTAGGACCTCACTGCAGCGTCGAGGCCGCGGCGGAGGTCGTCGAAATGGCCGGCGAGAACGCGCAGGCGCTCGTACAAGGCTTTGCCCAGCTCGCTGATGCGATGGGCGTTCTCGGCGAGCTGCTCTTGACGCCAGCCGTACGCAACGGCGCGCAACAGCGCGATCAACGTCGTCGGGCTCGCGGGAATGACGCGCTGGTCGACGCCGTACTCGATCAGCGCCGGGTCATGCTGCAGCGCGGCGCTGAAAAAGGTCTCGCCGGGCAGGAACATCACGACGAACTCCGGGGTGGGATGGAACTGGCTCCAGTACTGCTTGGCGCTGAGTCTGCCCATGTGGTCACGCACCTGACGGGCATGGTCGCGGAGCCGCGTCTCCCGCACGGTGTCACTGTCGGCTTCCAGCGCTTCGAGGTACGCCACCAGCGGCGCCTTCGCGTCGACTACGATGTTCCTCCCGCCGGGGAGGCGCACGATGAGGTCGGGGCGCAGGCGCCCGTCCTCGGTCGCCACGGTCTCCTGCTCGTCGAAATCGCAGTACGCGAGCATGCCGGCCATCTCGACAACACGGCGGAGCTGGATTTCACCCCAGCGCCCGCGCACGGACGGCGTACGCAGGGCTTTCACCAGGTTGCCGGTCTCGGCCTGCAGTTGGACCTGCGTCTCCGCCAGTGACTTCACCTGCTCGCGCAGCTCCGCATACGCGCCGACCCGCTCCTTTTCCACCGCCTGCAGCTTGGCGTCGACCTGCTGCAAAGATTCCCGAATTGGCTTCACCATTTCGGCAATCGTTTGCTGGCGCGATTCGAGATCGCTCGTCGCGGATTTTTGAAATTCGCCCAGCGACGCCTTGGCCAGCTCCAGGAACGACTGGCTATTGTGGCGGAGCGCTTCGGCGGAAAGCGCCTGGAATGCCTCGCGCAGCTTCGTCTCGGCCTCCTGCAAGATGGCCAATTTCTCCGCCGTTGCCCGGCGCTCGTTCGCCAGCTCGGTCTCCAGCCGGGCTCGGGCCTGCGTGAGCTGCCTGATTTCGGCCTGCCAGCTTTCAGCGACCTGCCGGGCCTGCGCCAGCTCGACTTCCAGTTGCGAAAGGCGCCCCGAGCGCTCGTCGAGTCGCGCAGTCAGTTCGCTGGTGCGATTCGCAGCCTCGGCCAGCTCACGGGCGCGCCGCATCCGCGCGACCAGAAAGCCGATCGCGGCCCCGAGCAACAGACTGACAACCACTCCGATGCCGATCATCGCGGGGTCCAAGCTCCCAAGCACGCGCCGAGCATGGCACGACGGCGCCGAGTTTGCACATCTGGCAAGCGTCCCCCGCCAGTGACCGGCGGGCAGTGCGCCGGTTGACCGACGGGGCACGACGGCACCGTCCCAGCCGTCTCCTCGCCTCCCGCACGCGGGAGCGGTGCTCCCGCGCTCAAAAGTGGAGCGGCGTGGCGCCCGCCCCCTCTCGAGGGGTGGAGCATCGCTCCACCCCAGGGATTTCACAAGCTCTCAGCGCGGGCTGCGCCCGCAACCCAAGGGATGCCCGGTCGTCATGCCCGCGGAGAGCCTGCCCCCGCAAAAGCGTGGGGCGGGCATGCAGGTGGGAGGATGGGAACGCGACAAGCCTGGATTCCCGCTGTCGCGGGAATGACGCACGCAAGAACCTTCGCGCCGCGCAAAGAAATCCGGAACTAGTCGCTCAGTGTTCTCCCGCGGCCATCAAGTGGCGCGTGAACAGCGAGCGCGGCATGCTTGTGGCCATGCAGCACACGATGTCGCCCGAGCGGATGACGGCGACGGTGACGCCGTCCGCGGTGAAGACCTGCGTGCTTTCATCCAGCCACTCGCCGCCCTCGGGCAGCGGCAGCGCGCCGGCGCGGAAACGGCGACACACGACCCTGCCGGGCACGCCTTCATACAGTGATAGGGTGGTGGGCACGTGATCGATCGTCGCGCCCTTGCCACCGACGAGGCGCAATCCCTCGGCGCTGAGGTCCTCGACGGAATCCTCGAAATCGATGTTTGCGGATTGCCGGTAATAGCGGCGTAGTTCCTCCACGTCGCTGGTGTTGACGGCGAGGCGGAGCGTCTGTGCATCGGCGGCGCGGACATCGTCGACGAGCGTGGCGAGCAAGTCGACTCCGGTCGGCTGCATCCACGACCGCAGCACGAGGGCGAGCGTCGCCGCGATTGCGCCGCCGATCACCACCCGAAGCGGCCAGCGCCATCGCTGTCCCGAGTCGGCCGCGATTTCCATTTCCCGATCGACCGCGTCGACGATCTGCTGCCGCACCGGCGGCGGCGCCTGGTAGCGGACTCGGCGCGACTGCAGCAGCGCCTTCGTCCGGTGCTGCTCCTCGCGCATGGCCGTGCAGCGCGGACACGTGGGGACGTGCCCCTCGACGGCACGCCGCTCGTCGGCCGTCAGCTCGCCGTCGACGTCAGCCGCGGCAATCTCGCGGTACTCAGCGCAATTCATCGCCATTCAGCCCCAATCCGAGAGACTTTCGCTGCCACGGGAGGATGCCAGACCTAGCGTTGATCGGACAAAATCTTCACCACGAAGTACACGAAGCGCACGAAGAGAACAGCCGAAGGGAGTTTTCATGAGCCCCACCTGGAACT
>JBBITY010000203.1:0-6383 GCA_037440565.1 Desulfurellales bacterium | reverse complement strand
CATGATGGGCGTATTCGGGATGTTGGCCATTGCCTTGATGGTGTTCGCGTACCGGCAGGTGCTGGCGGATGCCCAATGGGAACGAGTGGAACGGTTGGTCCGGCTCTCCTTCTGGGGCCTCAATGTCGGCTTGGCCCTCATGGTGGTGAGCAACCTATTCCCCGGCGGCGTGCTGCAGCTCGCCGACGTGCTCCAGAACGGATACTGGCACGCGCGCGGACCGGAGTTTCTGGGCGGACGACTCATCCGTGTCATCGAGTGGTGCCGCCTGCCCGGCGATGCGGTATTCATCGGGCTCGGTGCCGTTCCCGCGCTTGCGGCAACTGTGATGACCTACGGGCTCATGCGCGGGTCGTCACGGCGTGTGGGCGCCGCCCTGAATGTGGACTGCTCGCCAAGCTGAGAGCCGGCGACTGGGTTGATCATTTCATTTGCTGACTATTGTCATCTCTCCCCTACCTACCGAACGGTAGGCTGTCCGCGCGATGGATCGGTGGCAACTGACGCGGCGGGAATTCTTGCGTGCGAGCGGCACGGCGGTGGTGGCGCTGGGCCTGGCGAATCTTGTCGAGGTTCGGTCGGAAGCTGTTGCGCAACCTGCCGCGCCGGGGCAATCGACGCCAGCCGCGTTGCAAGTGCCCGAGTACCGCGGTTGGGAGGACGTGTACCGCCGCAGGTGGACCTGGGAGCGAGTGGCGCGCGGGACCCACACGATGACCAACTGCGTCTCGGGCTGCGCGTGGGGGCTGTACGTCAAAGACGGCATGGTGTGGCGCGAGGAGCAAAAGTCGCCTTACACGGCGTCGAACGCCACGGTCCCCGACTTCAATCCGCGCGGCTGCCAGAAGGGCGCCTGCGCCGCGACGCTGATGTACTCGCCCTCGCGGGTGCGGTACCCACTGCGCCGCGTCGGCGAGCGGGGCGAGGGGCGTTGGGAGCGGATCACGTGGGAAGAGGCACTGGCCGCAGTAGCTGGCGGGATCGTCGATGCGCTCGAAAAGGAAGGGCCGTCGGCGGTGCTCTGTGAGATGGGGCCGAACATTGGCGCCGGGCCGAACAGCGCGGCGCCGATGCGCTTCTTCCGCCTCCTCGGTGCGCCGTCGACCGATTCGATGGCGCAAATCGGCGACCTCTCGGTCGGGGCCACGATCACGCTCGGGAACGGCCACCCGTGCGGATCCTCCGATGACTGGTGGCGCTCGTCGTACCTCGTGCTGTGGGCGTTTAACCCTTCCGCGACCCGCATCCCGGACGCGCACTTCCTCTGGGAGGCGCGTTACCGCGGCGCCGAAGTGGTAGCCGTGTGCCCCGACCTCAACAACAGCGCGATTCATGCCGATCTGTGGCTGAATCCCCAGCCCGGCACCGATGCGGCGCTGGCGCTGGGGGCTGCGCAGGTGATCATCGAGGAGAATCTGTACAACGCCGCCTTTGTCGTCGAGCAAACGGACTTGCCGCTCTTGGTGCGCACCGACACGCGCCGCTTTGTGCGCGAGGCGGATCTGCGCCCCGGTGGGTCAGACAGCGCGTTCTTTATCTGGGATGCCAAGCGCGGCGCGCCGGCACCGGCACCTGGCAGCGGCGCGCTCGACTCGCTGGACAGCACGGGCCTGAGCCCGGAACTCCACTTCGCTGGCACCATGACCATCGGCGCCAACAAGGTGCCCGTCCGCACGGTGTTCTCGCTCCTGCGCGAGCAACTCGACGCGGGCTACCGGCCGGAGCGCGTCGCCGAGATCACGGGCGTGGCCGCCGACGCCATCCGCCGCTTCGCGCGCGGGTTGGCCAAGGCGCCCTCGGCGCTCATCTTGTCATCGTGGGGCGCGTGCAAGTTTCTGCACGCCGATCTCATGCAGCGCGCGCAAATCCTCCTGGTGTCGCTGACCGGGAATTTCGGGCGACCCGGCGGCGGCTGGCGCGCCGGCGGTTTCTTCGCCCCTGAAGGCTTTGCCTTGCTCGCCATTCAAGAACGCCTCGGCCTCGTCGATCTCGCAACCTTCGCGGCCAGGAACTACTTCGATCCGGCGGAGACCGAGCACTACTTCGCGCGCTACTTCGTCCCCGGCTCCCTCTGGCATCAGGTGCACGGGGACCTCGCCGCGGTGTCGGGCGACCCGCGCCACGGCGATACGAGTGCGCCGCGCCCGGCGAGCCAATACCTGCGCGAGGCCATCGCCAAGAAGTGGTTCCCCATGATCCCGGAGCCCGGACGGACACCCCAGGTCGTGGTCTCGATCTTCGGCAGCGTGCTCCGCCACATCCGCAACAACACGCACCTGCGGCAGGCGCTGTGGCCGAAGGTCAAGCTTCATGTCGACGTGAACTTCCGCATCAACGAGACCGGGCGCTGGGCGGACATCATCCTGCCCGCGGCCTACTGGTACGAGAAGGCCGATCTCAAGTACCTGGTCTCGTTCATTCCCTACGTGCACATCGGCGACCGCGCGGTGGCCCCGCTCGGCGAGGCGAAGCCCGAGTGGGAGATCTTCGCCCTGCTGGCGGAGGCGGTGGCGCGCGAGGCGCGCCGGCGCAACCTCAAGCCGTACACCGACATCGGCGACATCGAGCGCGACGCCGGGCGGCTCGACGAGGCGTTCACCGATCGCGGGCGCTTCGGGCCCGGCGACGAGGAGAAAGCGCTCGAGTTCGTCCTCAACTACTCCTCGGCCACGAAAAAGGTTTCGCTCGACGATCTGCGCGACCGGGGCGCCGTCCGCTTCCGCGGCACGGGTCCGCCCGGCGGAGCGGTCGGCTACTTCAGCGACTATTCGGAGACGGAGCCGCTCGTGCCGCACCAGTGGTTCGTGGAGAAAAAGCAGCGCTGGCCCACGCTGACGGGCCGGCAGCAGTTTTACATCGACCATCCGTGGTTCCTGGAATGTGGCGAGGCGCTGCCCACACACAAGCCGCCGCCTCAAGCGGGCGGAAACTACCCGCTAGTGATGAGCGGCGGGCACACGCGTTGGAGCATTCACTCCCAGTGGCGCGATCAGCGGCCCATGCTGCATCTGCAGCGCGGCGAGCCGGTGGTCTACGTCAACGACCGCGATGCGGCGGAACGAGGGATCAACGACCACGACCTCGTGCGCGTCCGCAACGACCTCGGCGCCTTCGTGGTGCGCGCCAAGGTGGCGCGCTATATTCGCCCCGGCATGGTGTTCATCTATCACGCGTGGGAGCCGTATCAGTTCCAGGGCGGGCAGAGCGATCACGCCATCACACCCAGTCCCTTCAAGGCGACGGGGCTGGTCGGCAACTACGGCCACCTGCATTGGAACTACGCCCATTGGGAACCGAACCAGGTCGATCGCGACACGCGCGTCGAGCTCGAACGCATATGAGCGCGGGCAGCGGCGCGACGGAGCTGGGCCAGGCGGAGACACCGAGCACGATCGCCTATCGACTCGGCAACACGCTGTATTTGAACATCACCAACCGCTGCACGGCGCGGTGCGTGTTCTGCCCCCGGCAGGACGACTTCCAGTACCGCGAGTACTCGCTCTTGCTCAGCCGGGAGCCGACCGCCGCGGAGCTGATCGCCGCTGTGGGCGATCCCGCGCAGTGGGACGAGATCGTCTTTTGCGGCTATGGCGAACCGACCGTGCGCCTCGGCGTGCTCCGCCACGTGGCCAAGCGGCTCCGGCGCGACGGGGCGCGCCGCCTGCGCCTCAACACCAACGGGCACGGCAACCTGATCCACAAGCGCGACATCCTGCCCGAGCTGGCCGAGTGCTTTGACGCGCTGTCGATCAGCCTCAACAGCGCCGATCCGGAGCAGTACGCGCGCCTGATGGGCTACCGCCGCGGCGGACGGCGCTACTTCGACGCCGTGGTCGAATTCGCGCGCCGCGCCCGCGCGGCCCTCGGGGACGTGACGGTGACGGTGGTCGACCTGCCGGAGGTCGACGTCGAGCGCGCGCGGCAATTCGTCGCCACGGAGATCGGCGCCCGTTTCCGCGCCCGTCCGGTCTTCTGACGCGTCCGGAAGCGAAGATTCTGGGACCAGTGTCTACAGCGGATTCGGCCCCGGGTTTCGGAGAATCCGTGAAATCCGTTCAATCCGCTGTAGATCATCTCATCTACTGTTACTGTTGGTTCCGGCCAAAGGCCGGGGCTGTGCGCTCCGGCATTTTTCAACAACCTTGACCGCCGCGCTGCTAGCATGATAGCAGGCTAGTGCAATGGGTCGTCACGGAAGCAAGCGCGGGGTTTTGGTGTACCTGCCCGACGAGTTGCACCGCTGGCTCAAAGCCGAGGCAGCGCTTGAGGGTCGCTCCCTCAGCGCTGTGATCGAAGACGCGGCCCGTGGAACCTACCCGGACGCCCCGGGCGGCACCGATGCTCCGCGCGTGGCAGAGGGCGCGCCACGCTACGAAATTCGTCGTCGCCGACCGACTCGCACGGCCAAGAGTGCATAGGTGAGCACGATGGCAGGCGCGCAGATGGAGAAACTCAAGGTTGAGCAGCGGCAGCAAATTGCGCGCGCGGCACAGAGCGGTGCTGGCAGCGCGACCGAGGCGGTTCGGGTCCAACTGCGCCTCGGCGACGCGCGTGACCTCTCGTGGCTGCCGGATGAATCCGTGCACCTGGTTGTAACCTCTCCGCCCTACTGGACGCTCAAACGATACAACGAGCGCTTCGGACAGCTTGGCCACGTTGCCGACTACGAAAGATTCCTCGATGAGCTCGATCAGGTTTGGCGGCACGTCTATCGATCGCTCGTGCCAGGCGGCCGGCTCGTGTGCGTTGTGGGGGACGTGTGCCTGTCTCGGCGGGAACACGGTCGCCACGTCGTGATGCCGCTGCATGCGGACATTACGGTCCGGTGTCGGAAGATCGGGTTCGACAATTTGAACCCGATTATCTGGCACAAGATTGCCAACGCGCAGTTCGAGGTCGAAAACGGGTCCAAGTTTCTGGGCAAACCGTACGAGCCGAACGCCGTCATCAAGAACGACATCGAGTTCATCCTGATGCAGCGGAAGCCGGGCGGCTACCGCAAGCCGACCGAGCGGCAGCGCCGCCTGAGCATGATTGACAAGGAACGGTTCGACGAATGGTTTCGGCAGACGTGGACGCTTACCGGCGCGTCCACGAAGCACCATCCGGCCCCGTTCCCGCTTGAGCTAGCGGATCGGCTTGTGCGGATGTTCTCCTTTGTCGGCGACACGGTGCTGGACCCGTTCGTGGGAACCGGCACAACGCTGGTGGCCGCCGCAGCCGCTGGGCGCAATGCCATCGGCATCGAAATCGACCCTGGTTATGCGCGCCTCGCCAAGGAGCGCCTGGCGATGGCCGGAGACCTCTTCCGTCGGCCAGTGATCGAGACGATTGATTGCTGATCGTTTAGGCTCCGCGTTACGGGCGGCCGAAGCGGGCGGCGAAAGCCTCGCACAGCTCGCGGAGGAAGGAGGCGTAGCTCAACGGTTGGCCGGCTGCGGGGGCGGGCGGGTGTCTGACGAGGCAGCTCTCGTCGCCAGGCATGTTGGAATGGACTACGACGATGACGCCGAGCGCTTCAATGCCTGGCCGGCCGACGCCTGCGGGCGCGCGTGCAAGGCCGCCCATCATCGTCACGATCTCGGCAACCAGCCGCTCGATGTTCCTATGCTCGTTCAACTCGCCCGACCGACGAGGCAATGGCGTCCTGAACCTGGGGGCCATGTTGACGATGAGCAAGCCACCGACAATGGTCTTCGGGTCCTTGCGATGGAGAATGTCCTGAAACGAGTTCAGGTCACGCTGCCGGTTGCGTCGAGCCTTGCCACGCTCGGTCATGATCGTCTTCGCGTCGACGGCAACCCAGATCTCGCGCGGGTTCCCTCGCGCTATCGGCCCGCAGCGGTCCGCGTCTGTGGCGATGGCGTGGCTCGGGGGACCGACAACCAAGTCGGCATTCCAACGGTCGGGCGAATCCGGATCAATCGTGTAGTTGCGTTGGAACACGATCTTGGCGCGCTCGGCGGCGTAGCGAAAGGCCCGGCACGTGTCCAGCAAATCCGTCAGCAGGAAGCCGCACAGCGCATCGCCGTGCTTCGACGAGCGAGGATGGTAGCCGTTCGCAGCCAGGTAGTTGACGATGGCAACGTCTGCACGGTCGGACACTGCATCCCATCCTACTGTGTGTCCGATGCCGCCACAACTCCGACACGTCCGAGGAAAGGGTGAAGGCGCGGTTACTCAGCGCGCCGCGGTGGCGAGCGCTTCGAGCACTGCGGTCAAGGCCGGATGATTGCCGCGTCATCGCGCGACATACACCGGTTCCGCGGTTTGCAGGATCGCCTTCCGGCGGATCCAACTGGCGCTAGGCTCGACGGCCCACCGACTGGCGAGGCCGCTTTTCGCCCCAGGAGGGCGGACAACTCATCTTCCATGACGATGTG
>JBBITY010000202.1:0-6415 GCA_037440565.1 Desulfurellales bacterium | reverse complement strand
AACGCCGAGAGCAGCGGCATCACGAGCGCCATCGCCAGGGCCTTCGGCATGGCGACCAGATGGATCGGATTGATCGACATCATGCGCAGGCCGTCGAGCTGCTCGGTCGCGACCATGGTGCCGATCTCGGCGGTGGTCGCCGAACCGGCGCGGCCCGTTGCCAACAGGGCGGTCAGCACGGGGCCCAGCTCGCGCACCAGGCTCAGCCCGACCACGGCGCCGAGCGACTCCGTGGCCCCGAACCGCGCCAACGTGTTGTAGCCTTGCAGGCCGAGCACGGCGCCGACCGCCGTTCCGCACACGCAAATGATGACGAGCGACAGGACGCCGAGCTTGAACAGCTCATCGACGAACGGACGGATGCGAACGGGCGGCGCGAACGCCGCGCGCACAATCTGCGCGGCAAAGACGGCCAGGCGGCCCAGCTCTTCCACGAAACGGGTGGCAACCCATCCCAGATCGTTCAGGGGGTTCGGCATGCGCGGACTGTGTTAGACGCCAGCCGGCGCTGCTTCAACCGGGGCGCTCCCCATGGCGAGCACCGCCTCGAAATCCTCGCTCAAGAAGGTGCAAACGCGCGGGTCGTTGCTCGCCTGCAACTGGGCCGGCGTTCCCTCCACGGCGAAGTCGGGCAGCAGGAGCAGCACGTGTGCGGCGATCCGCATCGTGGAAGGGACGTCATGCGAGACCATCAGGATGGTCATGTGGCGACTCCGGTTGATTTCCGCGAGGAGGCCCTCGATGCGACGCGTGGAAATGGGGTCGAGGCCCGAGAACGGCTCGTCGCAGAGCAAAATAATTGGATTCATCATGATGGCGCGAGCCAGCGCCACCCGTTTCGTCATCCCGCCTGAGAGCTGTCCCGGCAGCAGGTGATCGACACCGGACAGGCCGACCGCGGCGAGCCGGTCGTGTACCGCGGCGGCGATCTCCGCTTCCGAGAGGGCGGTGTGTTCGCGGAGCGGAAAAGCGAGGTTGTCGAACACCGTCATCGAATCGAGGAGCGCCCCACCTTGAAACATCATGCCGAGCTTCTGACGGACGCGGTACATCTGCCGTTCGGACAACCGGGTGATCTCTGTGCCGTCCACGACGATGCTGCCCGCTTGCGGGCGCACGAGGCCGCCGATGAGGCGCAGCACCGTACTCTTGCCGGCGCCGCTACCGCCCAGAATGACCGAGATCTTCCCGGGCGGAAAGCTGCAGGAGAGATCTCGAAAGACCTCGCGTTCGCCAAAAGCCATGTGCACGTGCCGCAGCGCAACGTGTGAGTCATCGCCACTTGCGGGCGCCTCGGACAACGCCGACGAACGCGGTGCGTCGAACATAGCCACGCCTATACCATTGCAACAAAGCCCAGCCGTGTCGACCGCTGCGGGTGGCGCGCGAACAGGTGCCACAGCCCAGGCTCGCCCCGGGCTAGGAAGTCCCTGTCTCTGAAACCCGGACCTTCGAACCCGACACCTGGCGCCCCTCTCACAACGTCCAGTCGTCGGTTTCGCCGGCCCCGAACGGCGTGGGGGGCAAGGCGGCGGTCTCGCCACCGGCCGATTTCTCGGTCAGCGGCGGCGGCAAGGCACCGCCCTCGCGCCGCAGATTCTTATTCAGTTCTGGAACGACGCGGCAGGCCAGGGCGGCGCGCGCCTGGAGGAGACGGTTGAAGTCGGCGAGGCGCCCCGTCCAGGGCTTCGGGTTTTCGCGGTACTGATGCATTTCGTAGCGCAGGCTCTGCAGAAGAGTGTGGAAATGAGCAATGCGGCCGGCCGTCTCGGGGCGGAACAGGGTCAGATCGCGCAAGGCCGTTTCCGTGATCGGATGGTCGAGCGGATAATCGTAGGACGCCACCGCTTGCTCGGCCATCTTGCGGAGCACCGCGTCGATCCAGCGCAGCTCCGCAAGCATCGCGGTCGCCAGCGCGCGGCGGTGCCGCCGCCGCTCCGCGCGCTCACGCCAACGGGCAGCCGTATACCCTGCGCTCCCCGCCAACAAGGCCAGCAGCCCCCCGGCGGCAAAATCGAGCGCGTTTCTCGACGGGCGGGTCGTCGTGAACGAATCGAGCGCACTGATCGAGCGACGGGTCGGGGTGGGAAAAGGAGGTCGGGCTCGGCTCGTGACGATCTGTGGGGCGCGCAGGACCGGCGTGTGGGTCGGGGTCGGAGTCGAGGTTGCCGAGGGGGTCATCGATGGGCTGGCTTCGGGCGGCGTGGGCGTGTCCACATCGATGCTCGTCGTCGGCGTCTCATCTGTTCCAAGGCCGGGGGCCGTCGTCGCGGCGGGTGTGTCGGCCCCAGCCTCGCCTCGCGCAGCGGACACCGTCCGCTCCGGCGTCGCCGCGTCTGATGCGAGCACTGGCGCAAGCGGCTCCGTCGGCACTCCCAATGCGGCCTCATCCGCGGCGGTTGCCGTGGGTGGCGGCACGATGGGCGTCGGCCGCCCCGTTTCCGGTGCGCTCGGTGTCGGGCTCGGAGTTTCGGGCGGAAGTGACTGCGCAGTCGCCGCAAGCCGGCTCGCGAGCGCAACGCCAGTGAGGAGCAATAACCCGATGAGAGCCGGCTCCGGCACGTGGATCCGGCGCTGAAGGCGAGGCATACCCACGCGCGGCGTCTACTATGGCGGGCGAACGGTGACAAGGTCTCCAGCCACCTCCTCTGGTCTGCGGCGCGGGTCGGCGCCCGCAACCCGTGGGATGCCGGGTCGCCATGCCCGCGCAGAGCCGGCCCGGCACCCGACACCGCCTCACCGCCGCTCCGGCGGTGTCCACTGCGCCATCACCCCGCCGGCGATGAGTGCCGTAAGCGAGCGCGGGGAAAGGCGCGAGAGGTTTGCTCGAAGCCAGTTGATCCAGCCGGGGATCACCGAGGGTTGGTGCCCGAGTGCGTTCAGCGCGACGCCGACAACGCTCGCGGGCGGCACGCCGGGATGCGCGGTCTCGCCCGCCACGCTCTGAAAATCGGTCGCGGTCGGTCCCGGCTCGAGGACGAGCACGTCAATGCCAGTGCCCTGCATTTCCGCCCATAGGGCCTCGCCGAAGAGGAGGTCGAAACCTTTCGTCGCGCTGTACGCGGCATTGTACGGCACCGGCTGGTGACCGGCCACCGATCCGGTGACGATCACGGCACCGCGGCCGCGCGCCTGCATGCCCGGGAGCACCGCGCTGGTCAGTACCACCGGTGCGACACAGTTCAGTTGGACCATCGCGCTGAGCCGCTTGGCGTCCTGCTTGTCAAAGCGGCCCGCGCAGCCGTACCCGGCGTTGTTGACCAGCACGGCGATGTCGAGGTCCGACACGGCTTGCAGGAGACGCGTCGCGCCGTGCGGGTCACTGAGGTCGACTCCAACCACTCTGGTGGAAACGCCGTACGCCTGTTCGAGCTCTGTCGCCAGGGCGCGCAGCCGATCCTCGCGCCGCGCGGTAAGGACGCAGGACATGCCGTCGCGCGCCAGCCATCGGGCGAACTCCGCGCCGATGCCGCTCGAGGCGCCGGTGATCAAGGCCCACTCGCCGTAGCGAGTCCGCAGCGACGGCCGAAAGGCGTGAAAGAACGCGCGCGTATTGGCGAGGGCCACCGCCAAGCCTGCAAATGGCGCGAAGGAGGCGATGCCCAGTATCCAGCCGCCGAAGCCGCCGCGGTGGGCGATGCTCCAAAACAGCATGGCGATGGCCACCTGTGCGGCGTATGCCGCTGCCCACGGCCACATCCAGACCCGCACGTGCCAGAAGCCGTATGCGCCCGCTGCATAGATCCCCCAGTGCGGCAGCGCGGCGATCTTCGCCGCCCAACCGTGGAAGACAATGCCCAACCATACCTCCTCGTTGCTCGCGACTGGCTTCGCGAAGATGTCCCAGGGCAGGTACACCGCCGCCATGAACGCGCAAAAAACCATCAACGCGTTCATCCACCAGCGGCGGCCCAGCCGCGCGCGCAACCAGATCCCGGTCAGAGACATGTCCATACCGTTCCCCCGCTGATGTCACTTATCCCCCGCTCGGATTGCCCGTTCGCGGCCGCGCACGCGGCGCGCGGCGCGCGCTCCCATAGCATAGTCGGCCCGCACTTCTCACGCCCGAGCAATGGGCGAAGCGGGCGCGGACGGGAGCGGGGGTGGGGTCCGCACAGAGAGGCGAGGACGGTCGGGATTGACGGCGGCGGCTCAGCGGGCGATTGGTGCCGCAGAGGGACTGTGCGGTGTCGGTCTGGAATCGCCCGCCACTGGTGCGCAATGCGTTCGCACGGCTGCCGATCGGCAGCATTCGGGCGCGCGGATGGTTGCACGAGCAGTTGCGCTTGTCTGCCGACGGGCTGACGGGTCATCTGATGGAGATCTGGCCCGACGTGGGGCCCGAGAGCGGTTGGCTGGGTGGGAGCGGCGAGAATTGGGAGCGGGGCCCCTACTACGCCCGCGGGCTCGCCGCGCTCGCCTACGCGCTCGGTCATCCACCCCTGATCGACTGCGCCCGGTCGTGGATCGAGTGGTCGCTCCGCAGCCAGCGCGCGGACGGCTTTTTTGGCCCTGCGGACAACGACGACTGGTGGGCGCGCATGCCGATGCTCGACGCGATGCGGCTGCACGCCGACGCGACGGGCGATGTCCGGATCGCGCCCTTTCTCGCGCGATACTTTCGCTACCAGTTGGCCCAATTGCCGGGGAAGCCGCTGCGGGGGTGGGCCGTGCCGCGCGGCGGCGACAACCTCGACGCCGCGCTGTGGCTCTACAATCGCACCGGCGAGCAGTTCCTGCTCGAACTGGCCGACCTGCTGCACCGTCAGACCAGCGACTGGATCGGCGAGTTCGCGCGTGGTCACTCCGCAAGCGAGGCGTTCGAGTTCGCGCACGGAGTCAACCGCGCCATGGGGCTGAAGGAGCCCGCCGTCTATTTCCAGCGCTCGGCGGATGCGACCCACCTGGCGGCGGTGCGCCGCGGGTGGCAGACCACGCTGCGCGATCACGGGCAGATCCAAGGCACCTTCTCGTGCGACGAGTTGCTACATGGCCGCGGGCCGACGCAGGGGACGGAGTTCTGCGCCATCGTCGAGCTGCTCGCGAGCCTTCAAACGGCACTCGTCATCAGCGGCGAGCTGTGGCTGGCCGACGCCATGGAGCGCATCGCCTACAATGCGCTGCCGGCGATCTGGACTGCGGATCATCGCGGCCACCAGTACTTCCAGCAGGCCAATCAGATCGCGTGCACGCGCGGCCCACACCATTTCTGGTTTCACCACGACACGGACCTGCTCTTCGGCCCCTTCAGCGGCTACGGGTGCTGCGCGGCAAACGGCCACCTCGCATGGCCACAACTCACCCATCACCTCTGGCTGGCCACGCCGAGCGGCGGGCTGGCGGCCATGCTGTTCGCGCCGTGCGAGGTTACGGCCGTGGTCGGCGATGGTGCGCGCGTATCGATCATCGAGGAAACCGACTATCCGTTTGCTGACGAAGTGCAGTTGACGATTCGCGCCGCGCGCCCCGTGGCTTTTCCGCTGGCGCTGCGCCTGCCGGGATGGGCGGCGGCGTGCACCGTCGCAGTGAACGGCGAGTGCCGCGACTGCCGTGTGGCATCGGCTGATGGGACGCTGATCACCGAAGCGCGGACGTGGCGAGACGGCGATCGCGTGGTTGTCAAGTTGCCGATGCCGCCGCGAGTGTCGTCTTGGCATGGAAGCGGGGTCGGCGTGGAACGGGGCCCGCTCGTCTACGCCTTGCGCATCGAAGAGACATGGCGCCGTGTTGGCGGCTCCGCAGCCTTTGCCGAGTACGAAGTGCGCGCCGCGACGCCGTGGAATTATGGGTTGCTGCTCGACCCGCATGCTGCCGAGCGGTCGGTCCGCGTCGTGCGCCGCCCGGGCGCCACGCAGCCGTGGGCGCAAGACGGTGCCCCGGTGGCGTTGACCGTGCCGGGTAAGCGATTGCCGGATTGGAGCGCCGAGAACGACGACTGTGGGCCGATCCCAGCGAGCGGCCAGTGTCCAGATGTGCCAGTCGAGATCCTGACGCTCATCCCGTTCGGTTGCGCGCGTTTGCGCATCGCCGTGTTTCCCACGGTGCGCTGATCGCCGCATCGAGGGACCCGTTCGCGGGACCGGTCGAGGTAACGCCGCAAATGTTTGCCAGCCGTATGACCAATGTCAGTAACCGACGGGACAACAGAAAAAAATTTTGCGCCTGACCCTTGACCTGCGCGCGGTGAACACGTAGGGGGGCACGGACAATTTGGCTCTCGCAGCGCCCTGGACGCTTCCGGGACAGCGGGCGGGACAGGAGCGTGTCAGCGTGTAACACAGAAGCGAAGGTCGTCGTCTGAGGGCGCCTCTGGCTCTTCCCCACCCAGACGGCCGGAAGTTCGCAACGGAGGGAGGAACCATGTCGATTGAACCGCGATCGCCGCACCGAGTCCACGCGGCGCTTGTGGGACTTG
>JBBITY010000201.1:0-6418 GCA_037440565.1 Desulfurellales bacterium | reverse complement strand
CCGGGCCACAGGATCGGCTCGCCGGGTGGCGGCGGCGACGGCGAGCGCGTCTGGAGCAGGTGCGTGAGCGCAATCATCGCCGCGGAATTGTACACCGCGCCCTTGGGCATTCCGGTCGTGCCGCTGGTATAGACGATTGCGATCGGGTCCTGTGCGCCGACGGCCGCCTCGGCCTCGTCGAGGTCGACCTCGGCTGCGTCTCCGTCCGCCAGCAGCGCCGCCAGCGTGCCCGGCCCGATGCCATCGAAGCGGACAACCTCGCGCAGGCTGGGTGCCCGAGCGCGTGCCGCTTCGATCAGGGGAGGAAATTCAACGCGGCCGACTGCGCCTACCGCCACGACCAGGCTCGGATCCGCATTGGCAATGATTTCCTGGATCTCGCTGCGGCGGTAGCGCGTGCTGACACCCGCCGTGATCACCCCGATGCGCGCCGCACCGAGATAGCAGAACAGGTATTCGGGAATGGGCGGCAGGAGCAACGCGACGCGATCCCCGCGGCGCAGCCCGCGCGCCAGCAGGGCACGGGCGAAGCGGCGGGACTCCGTTTCCCACTCGGCATAGGTCCGGTCGCGCCCGTGAAAATGGAACGCGGCGACCTCCGGATACCGAACCGCCGTGGCCCGCAACTCGGCGCCGATCGTTTCGGCGAACGACATCGTCCATCTTCTCGCCCAAAGCCGAGGCGGTTTGCAAACCCGCATCGCCGCCCCCGAACGCGCGCTCCGCGCGCGTTCCACCGCTGGAACGCGACTGGAACTTGCCTCGTGCAGCCGCACTCCACCTGGATGCCCGCCTGCGCGGGCATGGCGAAACGCCCATCGGCGGTTGGGTTGCTGGCGTCGGCCTGCGCCGAGCAGCGTTGAAGGGGCCAAAGTTGCTGGGCCTACAACGGATTGGACGGATCGAACGGACGGCAGTCCCGACTCTGGGTCTCAGAAAATCCGTGTCATCCGTCAAATCCGTTGTGGTGACCGGCGCCCCGGCTGCTGCCCGTCGTCACCCGGGCAGCGACATCCCTGCGCAAAAAATGTGCTCGGCACAGCTTCCGGGGGCGTCACCTTGCGCACGAGGTTTGCAGGGGACGATCGCGGAGCAAGAAGCACCCGCGTGGAGGGAAGGAGGGGCTCGGTTATGTACCTCGCAGAGATTCTTCAGGCTGCAGTCAAAGCGCAGGCGTCCGATGTGATTTTGAAGGACGGCATGCCGCCGATGTTCCGGATCAACACGGAGTTGGGCCCGCTGCCAGGGGCGGACCCGCTCACATTGGAACAAGTGCAGAACGCAGCCAGTACAGTTTTGTACGACGAGCGGAAGAAGACGAGCTTCGAAAATGAGCGGCACGCCGACCTCGCCTTCGACATGCCGGGCCTGGGGCGGTTCCGGATCAACGTGTACCGGCAGCGAAACCGGCTCGGCATCGTCGTGCGCACCATCGCGCCGCGCATTCGCAGCTTCGCGGAGCTCAATTTGCCGCCCGTGGTCGAGCGGCTCGCCAACGAAAAGCGCGGCCTGATCGTGGTCACCGGGCCGACGGGCAGCGGCAAGAGCACCACCATCGCCGCCATGATCGACCACATCAACCGCACGTACGCCCGCCACATCATCACCATCGAGGATCCGATCGAGTACGTTCACCACGACCAGCGCTCGGTGATCAGCCAGCGCGAGATCGGCAATGACATCAACGACTTTCCCTCCGCGCTGCGCGCAGCGCTGCGCCAGAACCCCGATCTGATCATGGTGGGCGAGATGCGGGACTTGGAAACCATCGACACGGCCATCATGGCCGCCGAAACCGGGCACCTCGTGATGAGCACCTTGCATACTGTCGATGCGCCCGAGACCATCACGCGCATCATCGCCTCGTTCCCGGAGGACCGCCGCGAGCAGGTGCGCATCGTGCTCGCCAACGTGCTGCGCGGCGTCATCAGCCAGCGTTTGATCCGCAACGCCGACCGCACGGATATGGTTCCGGCGGTGGAGGTGCTGGTGGGGAGCATGCGCGTGCGCGAATGCATCGACAAGAACCGCGTGCGCGAGCTGCACGACGTGATGGCGCAGGGGCAGGCGACCTACGGCATGCAGACGTTCGATCAATCCCTGCTCGAGCTCCTGCGCGCCGGCAAGATCTCCTACGAGGAGGCGATCGCGTACTGCAGTAATCCCGCCGACTTCCAACTGCAGGCGCGGGGTATGAACGCCGGCGCCGCCTTCGGCGAGTTCGAAAGCCGCAGCCACGTCGAGACCGCTGCCGAGCGCGCGTGACGGCGGGCCACGCGTTCGGCCGCTCACGCGCAAACCCGCCCACAAAAAAAACGGCGGGCCACTGGGCCCGCCGTTCATTTAGATTGCCGCAAAGAAAACCAGCGTCCTCACTCTCACTAAGGCTCGACCGCTGCGTTGACGTTTCCCATCTCCGCCATCACGTCCTGAGTCGACGTGTCGCAGGGAGAGAGCCCGCCTACCCCTACGCCTCCGACGATCGTTTGCCCTGGCCCGCAGCAGGCCTTCAGAAACTGGCCTCCGGGGATCGGTTGGAACGACACGAAGTCGGGACCATCGAACACCTCGAAACGGCGAAGTTCCGTAACCTTGTCCACGTCAGGACATGGATCGCTCGTCACTTGCTGCAGCGTCCCGTCGCACTTGCCGTCTGCGCAACTGATCACGCCGATGTTGCCAGTCACGAAGTTCAAATCCCCGGCGATGTTACCCGCGGGTCCCCCGTCGCAGAACTCCGGATTCCCGAGGCGGTCCTCGCTGGTGATCGTCGACAAGATCTTGGTGTGCGCACAAAGACTGCCGGTGAACGGCCCCGACCCGCAGTCCACACCCTTCAGTTTGACAGTCGCATCCTTCCCTACCTGCGCCTTGAACTTGCCTCCGGTAAAGGTGCAGGCGCTCCGCTGAACGGACGTGTCCAGGAACGCGGCGTTCGCGCCCTCGTTCTCATCGTCTCCCGTACCACTGCCCGTGTCTTGAGGTTTGAACGCCGGTACCAGGTTCCCCTGCACCTTCCCCGCCTTCAGTTTCCCCGGCAAGCTGGTCCCAAAGGCCGCTGGCGCTACCATTACTGCCGCCAACCCGACGGCAAAGACGATCTTCGTTAGATTGTGCATATCGTTGTCTCTCCTTTCTTTCCCCCTGACTGACTTGGTGACGAACGACTCCCGCAGGCGCACTATCGGCGGTCCTCGGCTCATCAGTATCCCCCTCCCGGGTTGTCCTGGATCAAATGCCCGATTGCTGGCTGCTCTCTGAATCAAACGCTCGATTCACGCACTGTCCATTGTCATAAAAGGAACTGCTCTTTGCCGGCTGACCCCTGCACCAGGCGCGAACGCCCGGGCCATCTCCGCAAAGCAACTCCTCTTACGCTTGACTGGCCTCTTTTTGCAAGGAAAAAAACGCAGGCCCGGTTTTTTCCTCTTCAGCGCGGGCGGAGGACGCGTGTTGCAGAAGCTGGTAGTTTTTGTTGGCCTGTGGCGTTACCTCACGGCGGCCGTGGCGGGGGCCGCTGATCCCTGGCTGTTTGTCACCAATGCCGGTGACTACTCGGTGTCGGTCATCGACGGGGATCTCGATCGAGAGGTCAAGATCATCGCCCTGGGAAAACAGCCCCAGGGCCTGGCGCTTCGTGCAAACCCACCGCTTCTGGCCGTGGCCAATGCCAGAGCGCGGTTCGTCTCGCTGGTCGACCCGGTAGCGCGGGAAGTGTTGCCAGAGCAAATTCCCGCCGGCATGGGACCGGAGGCTGTCGCGTTCAGCGCCGACGGGAAGCTCCTCTTCGCAACCAGTTACTACGACAAGACCGTGACTGTCGCCGACGTGACGACAAAGACGCTGGTGGGCGATCCGATCCAGTTCGCCCAGATTCCCAGGCAGCTCTTGGTGACGCCGGACGGTGCCCGCTTACTGGTGCTACTGTTTGACGAGCAAGGGGCCGTCGCGGTGGTCAACACCGGCACGCGAACCGTGGAGGCGACGATCCCCGTGGGCCGCTTCCCGCGCGCGTTTGTCTTGTCTCCTGACGGCAAGCGCCTTTTCGCTGCGAGCTACGATGCACGGACAGTCAGGACCATCGACCTGGCCACGATGAAACCGATCCAGACCGACGTGCTCGAAGCCGCGTTCGGCTTGGCCATTCATCCGACGCGGCCGCTCTTGTACCAGATGCTGGCATTCGACGAGGAAGTGCTCGTTTTCGACTACGCGGCCCGAAGCATCGTGAGCCGGATCACGGTGGGAGGAGCGCCGAACCGGGCCGTGGTTACGCCCGACGGGCGCTTCCTGTACGTCGTCAACAGCGATGGCAATAATGTAGTCAAGATCGACACCGAGACCAACGAACCGGTTGTGCGAATCGCCGTCGGCGCCGACCCGCAGGATGCAGTGATTTTCGAGTCCGGCGGGGGAGCGATTCTCGGCCTGAGTATCATGTGGGCAGCGGCGGTCGGGGCAGGCCTCGCGCTCGCCGCCGCCATCCTCGTTTGGCTCCGCATCCGGCGCGTGCGTCGGTAACGCCCTCCCCGTCTCGCCGTCTCCGTGTCTCCGCGTCTTCCGTAGGCGGGCTCTCCGCCGGCTGGTGTGCTAGCTTCTGGCCATATGCGGAAACGCACTCCAGCGCGCAGCGCCTCCGATCTTTTCGCCGCCGAAGCCGAGCGCCAACGGCGGCGCGAGGCGCCGCTGGCAGACCGCATGCGGCCGCAGACACTCGATGAAATTCTCGGCCAGACGCATCTGGTCGGACCCGGACGCCTGCTGCGCGAGATGATCGAGGGACAGCGGTTGCACTCGGTCATCCTCTGGGGTCCTCCGGGCAGCGGCAAGACGACGCTGGCCCGGCTGATCGCGCGATCCACAGAGGCGCACTTCGTGCATTTCTCAGCCGTCCTCTCCGGGGTCCGCGAGCTGCGCGAGGTCGTCGAGGAGGCGAAGCAGGAGCGCCGACTGCACGGCCGGCGGACGATTCTGTTCGTCGACGAGATCCACCGCTTCAACAAGGCGCAGCAGGACGCCTTCCTCCCCTACGTCGAAGACGGCACCATCATCCTCATCGGCGCGACGACGGAAAACCCATCGTTCGAGGTCATCGGCCCGCTTCTGTCGCGCACGTCCGTGCTGGTCCTCGAGCCGCTCCCGGCCGACGCGGTGAAGCAACTCCTCGTACGGGCCTTGGCGGACCGTGAACGCGGCCTCGGCGAACGCGGCTTGCAAATCGAGACGGCGGCGCTCGATTTCCTGACCGAGCACGCTCGGGGGGACGCCCGGCTCGGTCTCAACGCTTTGGAAGCGGCTGCCGACCTCGCGGCCCGAAAGCGGACGACGACAATCGACCTCCCCCTGGCGGAGGAAGCGGCGCAGCACCGCGCCCTCCTCTACGACAAAGCGGGGGAGGAGCACTACAACGTCATCTCGGCGTTCATCAAGAGCATGCGCGGCAGTGACCCCGATGCCGCCGTGTACTGGCTGATGCGCATGATCGAGGCCGGCGAGGACCCGCTCTTCATCGCCCGCCGCATGATCATCTTTGCCGCCGAAGACATCGGTAACGCCGATCCGCACGCCCTGCAGATCGCCGTGGCCGCGAAGGACGCCTTCCACTTCGTCGGCCTGCCCGAAGGGCGGATTCCCCTGGCCCAAGCGGCGACCTATCTGGCCTCGGCCCCAAAATCCAACGCCTCGTACAAAGCCATGCTGGCCGCGGCGGACGACGTGAAGCGGCACGGGCCCCTTCCCGTGCCCCTCCATCTGCGCAACGCGCCCACGCCGCTCATGAAGGCGCTCGGCTACGGCCGCGGCTACAAGTACGCGCACGACTACGAAGGGCACGTCGTCGAGCAGCAGCACCTGCCCGATAAACTGCGCAGCCGGCGCTACTACGAGCCCTCGGACAGTGGCGAGGAGCGCGACATCAAAGAGCGGCTCCGGCGCATCCGGCGCGCCGGGCGAGAAGATGCCGAGTCGTAGCGTCCATCCGCCCACGCACGGTGAAGACCCCGATCCAGTGGGGATAGGCCTCCGTGCCTGTCCGGCGGGCACGGCGGCCCACGGCCACTAGCCTCAATCCGAAAATCACTCTCGCGCCAAGACGCCAAGCCGCCAAGCACGGAACCAAGAAATGCTCCTTCAGAACCGATTCCTCCTGTGGGCTTCAGATCATTCAGTGACATCATTCTTGTGCGCTGCTGCTTTGCGTCTTGGCGGCTTTGCGCGAGCCATTCTTTTTCGATCAGGGTTAGTAGCCCTTGAAAGCGGAAAAGTTCTTACGCGACAACGCTGTCTGCTCATCAGGGTGAGCGGACAGCGTTTTTCGACGGGCTGTTAGATCCCACGCCTTGACCGGGGCGCACGGCCGTGCGCCCCTACAGGAGTCTCGTCTTCTGGCTTCTCTCTTCGTGCTCTCCTCCGAAAATTG
>JBBITY010000200.1:3924-6436 GCA_037440565.1 Desulfurellales bacterium | reverse complement strand
TCGTCCGCGCGCGCGAGGCGATCGCGAAGAAGGTCG
The DNA here is from genome assembly GCA_037440565.1 of Desulfurellales bacterium. Lineage (GTDB taxonomy): Bacteria > Desulfobacterota > Binatia > HRBIN30 > CADEER01 > JBBITY01. The sequence continues at coordinate 6,400 of JBBITY010000200.1, read as the reverse complement.
TGAGGAATTCGGAGCGGTTGCCGATCACGAGAATGACGGGATCGCCCCGCCCGATCCCGCGCGCCTGCAATCCCGCTGCGATACGGCACGACTCCGCGTGCAGCTCCCCGTAGGTCAGCGTACGGTCGTCGAAGGTTGCGAGCGGAGCGTCGCGCATGCGGCCGCATTGCCCGGCGAGGATCTCTGGCATCGGGGGTGGCTGCGGCGGAAGCGGTCGGGTGTTCATGACGATCGTGCAGGCGAAGGTCAGCGCGGCAGGAAGATTCCCGCCTCTTCCCGGTCCCAGGTGCGCTCGTTCAGTGCATTGGCGCGCAGTTCCACCTTGCGCACGTTGCGTGAGGCGACGGTACGTGGCAGCTCGGACATGAATTCGACGTACCGCGGAATCATGAATCGCGGCATGATCGGTATCAGGAAGCGGATGAGCGCCTCCGCGGAGAAATCCTGCCCCGGGTGGCGTACTACCACGACCTTGACCTCGTCCTCCCCGTGCTCGGAGGGCACGGCGATTGCGGCGACTTCCGCGACCCCCGGATGGCGCGCGACCAGTGCCTCGACCTCGAAGGAGGAGATGTTCTCCCCGCGCCGCCGCATGTAATCGCGCACGCGGTCGACGAAATAGAAATTGCCATCGGCGTCGCGGCGCATGGCGTCGCCGGTGTGGATCCAGCCGTTGCGCCACGCCTCCACCGTCTGCGCCGGCCTGCCGAAGTAGCCCAGGTTCATGACCCAGGGCTCCTCGACGCGCACCAGCAGCTCGCCGACCTCGCCGTCCGGCACGTCGTAGTCGTGCGCATCGACGATCCGCGCCTGGAAACCGGGGCGGACACGCCCGCAGCTGCGGAAATTGTCGGTGACGTTATGGCGGCAGATGGGGTTGCCCGACTCCGTCTGCCCGTAGAACGTGTGAACGGTGATGCCGAAGCGCTGGCGGAAGGCTTCGATGTCCGTGACGACCACGGCCTCGCGCAGCGGATGCCGCCGATCGTCCGGGGCGGGCGGCTGATTCAGCAGCCATTTGCTCATCGCCGGCATCAACGTCGTGATGGTGCAGCGGTACCGGTCGATATCGCTCCAGAAGGCGCGCGTATCGAAGCGCTCGCGGATGACGTCGCGCCCGCCCGCAAAGGCCATCATGCTGAGCGGCACCTTGCCGGTGCCGTGGAACAGCGCGAACGGCGCGTAGTAGGCGTCCCCGGGGCCGAGGTGCGCCATCAGCTGCGCCGCCTTGGTCTGGCTTCCCCAGGGCAGGACGACGCCCTTCGATGGACCCGTCGTGCCGCCGGTGTACTGGATGCCCAGGATGTCCCAGGGCTTCGGTGGCTCGAGCTCTTCCGCCGGCTGCGCATCGGCCAGGAATTCCCGTTCGCTCACGATCCGGCTGTTCAGAGCCGGCGCCGGTCCCGTGCTCTCCCCGAGGATGACGATCGTGCGCAGCTCGGGCATCGAGCCGGCAAGCTCCGCCACCCGATCGAGATAGCGCGCTGCGACGATGAGCGTCGTGGGGCCGGAATCCGTCAGCATGTAGCGCAGGATGTCGCCGCGATAGTCCGTATTGATCGGCACTTCAATGGCGCGCAGGAACGCCGTGCTCAACCATGCGGCCGCCGCCTCGCGCGACGGCGGCAGCAGCACCGCCACTCGATCGCCCGCCTGGACGCCGAGGCGCCGCAGTGCGTCGGCCCAGATCAGCAGCATCCGGTGGAATTCACCGTAGGTCAGCGCGCCGCGGCCCACCTCCTCGATGTAGATCGCGTCCGGCGTCCAGCGAGCCCGTTTTGCGATCGCCCCGATCAGCGTATCGAACTTGTCGAATTCGTCGAAACCTGCCATTTCCGCTACCTCGCGATCCCCCGCGCCGACCACAGAGATGGATCGTCCGCGCCGCGCCCCGCCGCGAGACCGGCCAGGCTTGCGCGATAGTGACGCGCACCCCAGGCGAGGACCGCCGCGGCGATCGCCGCCGCCACGCCGCACACCAGACTGAGCGCGGTGCCGATCGCCCCCGGCGCCCCGAAGACGTAATCCGTGCATACGCCGACCAGCGGCGGCCCCAGCAGAATTGCCGTGAGATTCGATACCAGGACGAACAGCGCCACCATCCGCGCCCGCATGTGACCGGGCGCGATCGCCTGGATCGCGGCCATGCCCGCTCCGGCAGGCAGGGCGAACACGAACACCAGCGGCGCGCAGCCGAGCGCCGCCAGCGTGCCCGAGGGTGCGTTCGGCACCAGCGCTGCAAGGGCGGCCAGCAGCAGCAGGCTCAGCACCCCGACCCGCACGGGCGCATCCCTTCGCCCGCGGCGCGCCAGCCGATCCGTCATCGATCCTCCGAGATTGATCCCCAGCGTTCCCGCGAGCAGCACGATGAGACCGAAGACGTAGCCGGTGTCGCCTGCGCTCCAGCCGAAGCGCCGCATGAGCAGCGCCGGCATCCAGGCGAAGACCGTCACGGTCACGAGCACGAGGAGCGAGT
>JBBITY010000200.1:1587-3837 GCA_037440565.1 Desulfurellales bacterium | reverse complement strand
CCCGGCGCGGCGGCTCGCGCAGCGTGAACAGCAGCGGCAGCAGCAGCAGTCCGGGCACGGCGACGACCAGGAAGCTCAACTGCCAGCTGTGCAGCGTACCGATCAGCGGCAGCTGCGCCACGGGTTGCGCGGCGACTCGTTGCACCACCGCACCCCCGAGCACATACGCCAGGCCCGCCCCCCAGTAGGCACCCGTCGTGTAGGCACTGATCGGCGTCGCCAGCCGCTCGCGCGGGAAGATGTCCGCAAACATCGAGGTCGCCGCCGGCGACAGCGCCGCCTCCCCCACGCCCACGGCCATCCGCCCGAGGAACAGCCCGGAGAAGCCGCGCGCCAGACCGCACGCCGCCGTGGCGAGGCTCCAGAGCGCGATGCCCGCGATGACGATGTTGCGCCGGCTGGCCCTGTCGGCCAGCCACGCGATCGGGATGCCGACGAGCGCGTAGAACAGCCCGAAGGCGAAGCCCTGCAGCAGGCCCACGCCCGTATCGCCGATGGCCAGATCGCGCTTCACGGGCTCGACCAGCAGGCTCAGGATCTGCCGATCGATGATCGCCACGACATAGGCGAGCGTCAGCACCCCCACCACATACCAGCCGCCCCCGCGTCCGTACCCACCCGCCGCGATCACACCGCCCCCGCGCCTCTGCCGCCCATCACCGGGAACCGCTCCGCCCGCGGCCATGCATCGGTAACCTTCGTGACCATGTCGGCCCGGCTGTACCGGCTCCCCTCATGAGTTCTGCCCTTCCGCCGCGGGCGTCTTCATTCTGCGCGCGCGGGCGACGATCTTGGTGAGCAGGTGGTCGAGCGCAACCCGCTCCGCGGCCGACAGATCCTGCAGGCAGCGCTCCTGGTGACGCCAGGCGTGCGGCGCGATCTTGTCATAGAGCACCGCGCCCTTCGGCGCCACGCTGAGCGCGAGCCGCCGGCGATCGCGGCTGTTCGATGTCGCGCGGATACGTCCACGCTCCAGCAGCCGCTGCACGGCCCGGGTAATCGACATCTTGTCGACCGCGAGGATCTCACTCACCTCCCGTGCCGAAATGCCCGGACGCGACACCAGCGTCGCCAGCACGCGCCAGTCGGTGAGCGTCAGGTCGTGCCGCCGCGCGTACTGCTGGTGAAACACGCTCGCATTCAGATTGACGGCGACGGCGAGCTTGAAAACGATCGACTGCTCCAGGGGCAACGGATGCCGGACGCAGAATTCCTGCTGCTTCTTCTTCGCCACGTCTGCCCGCCTCCAGTGCGGGACGGCTTGCCTCAACTGGTATCGTATGTTACAGATTAGGCACGATCGTTACTAGTACCGAGCGCGGCGGACGGTGGACCGGTATCGGCAGCCCTCCGCGCGCAATAGCGGGGGAGGATCCGATGCTCTGTTCGAATCATGTTGCGGCGCGTGCGCGCGCCGGCGTCGCACTGGCCGCCGCTCTCGGCGCGCTCGGACTGCCGCCGGCACATGCGCTCGATGCGGATGGCGCCGGCCCGGCCGCGTCCGGCATCGAGGAGGTCATCGTGACCGCACGCAAGCGCGAGGAGCGCCTGCAGGACACGCCGGTGTCGATCACTGCCTTCACGGCGGCGGACATCGAACGGCGCACCGAGAGCAATATCGGCGAGCTGGCGGGCTTCGTGCCCAACCTGAGCTACACCATCGGCGGCGCCAACGGCGGCAGCGCCGCGCAGCTCATGATCCGCGGCATCGGCCAGATCGATTTCGCGATCGGCAAGGAACCGGGCGTCGCGATGTACGTCGACGGCGTATATCTGAGCCGCTCCATCGGCGCGTTGCTGGACATCGTGGATCTCGAGCGCGTAGAGGTGCTGCGCGGTCCGCAGGGGTCGCTGTTCGGCCGCAACGCCGTCGGTGGCGCCCTCAACGTCACGACGGTGAGGCCGGACAAGGACTTCGGCGGCAGCGTGAGCGCGACGGTGGGGCGCTTCAGCCGCCTGGACGGCCGAGCCACCCTGAACGCACCCCTGAACGACAGACTGTACTTGCGGCTGACCGCTGCACGGCAGACGCGCGACGGCATCGGCACGCGCCTCACCGACGGCGAGGACATGGGCGACATCAACAGTACCGCCGGACGTGTGCAGCTGCGTTGGCTCCCCGGGGCGGACACGGAGGTCAACCTCTCGGCCGACTACACCCGCCGGAACGAGGGGTCGTACCCGGCCGTGCTGCTGGCGGTCGCGAGCCCGGCGACGGGTGTGCTGGCGCTGTACAACAATACGGTGGGC
>JBBITY010000200.1:0-1531 GCA_037440565.1 Desulfurellales bacterium | reverse complement strand
CGACAACTACACGGCGGGCCCGAACGTCAACGACCAGACGATCTGGGGAACGAACGCGACGCTGGACACGAAGATCGCGGGGCTGGACTTCAAGTCCATCACGGCCTATCGCAAGCTCGATGCCCGCTACTCGCGCGAGACCGACGGCTATCAGCTGCCGTATCTCGACGTCGTGAACGACGACCAGCAGAACCAGTTCTCGCAGGAGCTGCAGCTGTCGGGTGCGACGACCCGGCTCCACTGGATCGGTGGCGCGTACTTCTTCAACGAGAACTCGGACGGCGTGAGCGATTCGAAGATCGCGTCGGGCATCTTCGACTATCTCCAGGCGCTGCCGGGCCCGGTGATTCCGCTGGCAGCACCGCCCCCCGGCACGTCCTGCGCCGCCGGCACGACGCCGCCGGGCTTTCCGTGCGCGGGCGGATACGGCAATCCGATCAACATCGCGCTCGACAACGATCGCACCGACCTCATCCACCAGCACACGCGCAGCTACGCCCTGTTCGGCGAGGCGAGCCTCGCGCTCAGCGCGCGGACCAACGTGACGCTGGGCGGGCGCTTCACCTCCGAGCGGAAGGAGTTCTCGCTGGATTCGACACGCACGGCCTCCGGGGTGAAGCTGCTGCCCCTCACCAGGGTGCATGACAGCTGGACGAACTTCTCGCCGAAGGCCGGCATCGACGTACGCTGGTCCGAGGACCTGATGACCTACTTCACGGTTACCCGGGGCTTCAAGGCCGGCGGATTCAATGCCCGCGCGCGCAACGCCACGGAGCTGGAGGCCTTCGATCCCGAGACGGTGCTGACCTACGAGCTCGGCGCCAAGTCGACGTGGCTCGACAAGCGCCTGCGCGCCAATGCTGCCGTGTTCTACAACGACTACACCGACATCCAGGTGCTGGTCGTGCAGGCCGACCCGAACACCGGTCAGATCTTCAGCCGGGTCGAGAATGCCGGCGCAGCGGACATCCGCGGCTTCGAGCTGGAACTGCTGGCGCAGATCACGTCCGGCCTCGAGCTGAACGCCGGCGCGGGCTACACCGACGCGAAGTTCACCAAGGTCGCTCCCGGTGGCGAGTTCAACCAGCACAGCAGGTTCATCCAGACCCCGGAGTGGACCGTCAACGCCGGGCTGCAGTACAAGTGGCCGCTGGGCGGATACGGAGCGCTGATCGCACGCGGCGACTATGGCTACCGCTCCTCGTACTACAATGATGCGCAGAACTCCCCGATCATCAGGCAGGGCGGCTACGGCCTGCTCAACGGCTCCGTCGGGTACGAGTCGCAGGGCGGCGCGCTGGGCGTCAAGCTCTTCGCGACGAACCTGACCGACCGGAAGTACCTGCTGTTCGGGCTCAATCCGATGAACGCACTCGGCTTCACCTCGGGCACCTACGGCCGGCCGCGTGAATGGGGGCTCAGCGCAACCTACCGGTTCTGAGGGGACGGCTCGCCCCGGGGCGGAGGCACCCGGGGCGAGCGTCTGCTATGGCTGGTACCCGGAGGCATGGCCCGAGAGCTGGCGCCGACC
>JBBITY010000199.1:4353-6448 GCA_037440565.1 Desulfurellales bacterium | reverse complement strand
CCCCTGGTCGGCGCCGAGCGCACGCTCGGAAACCAGCAGGGCCCGATGTGGCGGCGAAACCGGCACCCGGACCCGGGCGAAATAGCCGGGGGCCAATGCCCCGTCCGCGTTGGGGAATACGCCCCGGACGCGCAGCGTGCCGGTCCTCGGATTGACCTGGTTGTCCACAAAGTTGATCGTGCCGTGGTGGGGAAAACCGTTTTCCGTCGCCAGGCCCAGCCAAACCGGGATCTCCGCTCTCTCATTCGACTCAAGTTTGCCTTCGCGGACCAGTTGCTTGACGCGCTGAACGGTGCGTTCATCCACGTCGAAGTTGGCGTAGATCGGGTCCACCGAAACAATGGTGGTCAGGAGCGTGCCGCTGCCGGTCCCCCCGGTGACAAGATTGCCCGTGGTGGCATACTTGTAGCTGATGCGCCCCGAAATCGGCGCGACGACGCGACACCACTCCACGTTCAAACGCGCCGATTCCACCGCGGCATTCGCAGCCGCCTGCGCAGCCCGCGCCTCCTCAAGCCGCGCCGCGGCAGTGTCGAATTCGGTCAGGGTCCGCGCCTCAGGAGGTATCCGGCGGATACGGTCATGCTCGATCTGCGCCAGGGTGACCAGCGCCGCGGCGCGCGCCTCCTCGGCGATGCGCGCCTCGAGTTCCGCCTGGAACGGCCGCACGTCGATCTCCACCAGCACGTCGCCCTCCCGTACGATTGTCCCAGGCTCGAACGGCACGGCGACGATCTGTCCGCTGACGCGCGCACGCACGTCGGTGGAATCGATGGCAGCAACCCGAGCCGTGAATTCGGCAAAGTCGGTGACCTCGCGCTCCAGTGGGTAGCTCACGCTGACAGCCGGCGGCGGCGGCGGCGCCAGATCCTCCTGGTGACGGCAGCCCGCGGACCACGCCAGGCCCGCGAGAGCCGCAACAAGCAGGCTGAAGCGCACGGCGAGAAGAGGCTGTACTTTTCTGGCTGATGAACTGGTCATGTGCATCGGACTTCCTCACTATTGGGGCCCGAAAGCAGGGGAGACAATGCGGGTTTCACCAGCGCGACAAGACACGTTTCGTCGTCGCTGGCTGGTCGTCGTGCGCGAAAGGTCCTGACCGAATCGACCACTTGCTTCAGCAGTTCTGCGGCCGAGCTTACTGGAGCCGTGAGGATCGAATCAAGCCGCTCGTCGCCGAAAAGTCCGTGCGCCGTGCTCGCGCTCTCGGTAATTCCGTCGGTGAACAGGACGAGGCGATCGCCCGCCTGGAGTTGCAGGGTCTCGTTTCTGTATTCGCTTGTTTTGTCGATGCCCAGGGGAAGTCCGGACACAGCGTCGAGCCGGCGGACCTCGGTCCGGCGAACCAGGCGCGGCGGGGGATGCCCCGCTGCGGCATAGGTCAGCACCTGTGCTTGTGAGTCATACAGAGCCACGAAGGCTGTTACGAACTTGCCGGTGTTGGCCAGGTATCGGGTCGCGAGTGGATCGTTGACCAATGCAAGTGCCGCGCCGGGCGCTTGTTCTCCCTGCACGGCCCTTCCGAGCGCGTGGATCAGGATCAGGATCGCGGTCGCCGCCAGACCATGGCCGCTCACGTCGGCGATGACGATCGCCCAGCGGTTCGGTCCGACCGGCCGAACGTCGTAGAAATCCCCGCCGGCGCCGTCGGCCTGCGCAGAGTGCAGCGCCAGTTCCAGGCCCGGAACAGCAGGCAACCGTTGCGGAAGAATGGACTTCTGGATCGTGAGTAGCAGCGCACCGTACCGGTCCAACTCCGCGCGCGCCTGGCGAAGCTCATCACTCAGTTGTCGAACCTGACTTGGTGTTCGCGAATTCATGGTGTTGCTCTCGGCGTAGGGCGCCCGGCTGCCCACACCTGCCCGGCGGGTCAGTCGTGCTGTGCTGCGGCGGCCTTGCGCGCGCGCAGCTCGGCCTCGGCTTGCAGCCAGTCGGCGACTGGATCACCGGGCGCACCGTTTCGGTCCAGGTAGATCTGATAGGCGTGCCGCTCAATCTCACTTCTTGACGGCTCGCTGCTGTCGAGTTCCTCGTACGCTTCGGCGGCCTGTAACTCACGAACCACCTCATCCCCGCTGGTTTTCCGCGTTCGATT
>JBBITY010000199.1:2119-4343 GCA_037440565.1 Desulfurellales bacterium | reverse complement strand
CCATGTCGCAGTGTCATCGTGAATCTCCTAGTAAATGGTGAAGCGACGTTCACTCGTTTACCGTCAAACGGCTGGTCGAGTGTTGCAGCGCACTCGCGGATCGCCTGTGCGACCGTTCCATGGGGGCAAAGCTCAGCCCGGTCCGCGGCGGAACTCGCAGACCCGGGGGCTGTTCCGCCCAAGGGAAGCCGCCGCGCGCGAGCGCTCTGCCGCGCTCGAAGAGCCGCGCCACGGTTGCGGTGTCGATGCCTGGCTCAAAGGGGAGCTCCTCGTCATCGGGTATCGACGCCATGCGGAACCTCATTCCATCGCGTGCGCACGCAGCATAAGCCTGCCACAAGTCCCCGACGCCCTGGTCCTGCATCAGCCGCGTGACCGAATGGGTGGCGATCGCGCGCAGCGTGGGCTCAACCGGGTCCCACGCCGACGACGGCTGGCGATTGAGAATGATGTAATGCGTCGGGCGCGGGCGCGGCGCATCGGCGCTCGGAAGCGCCTCCTCCAGGGTGAGAGACTGCCCATAGAGCATGATCTGTGCGCTCACCGCGCCGTCGACGTGCATCTCGTCGTAGCGCCGACCGGCGTACTCGACTTCGATGTAGCTCGGGGGAAACAGGACCGGAGCGGCGGCCGAGGCGACGATTACCTGTTGAAATACGCGCAGCGCGCCGGACGATCCGCTGGAGGCGATCGCCCCCAGATCCCAGATCACGGGCCGCTTCGTATTGAGGTTTGTCGTCGCGACATAAAGACGGCGTCCTTTCGCATGCTCAACGGCGACCGCGCTCAGAACGCCCTGGTCGACATAGCGCGCCACGAAGCGCGCAAGCGGTGCGTTGTCGGCGAGCGAATCGCCCAGCAGGGCCTCGGCTGACCCGCGCACGCGATAGATGTTCTCCGCGGTCGCACAGCGGGCCATCTCCTCAAGCCGATCGTCGTACGCGCTTCCCAGAAATGCGAAGGGGGCGATGATCGCGCCGATGCTTACGCCGGTAACAACCCGGAAGACCGGCCGTGTTCCATGCTCGGTCCAACCGCATAGCACACCCGCGGCAAAAGCGCCGTTCAGTCCGCCGCTGCCGATGGAGAGTATGTCCGGTGGCGATTCGCGACCGTACGTGCGGTCGGCCTGCGCGACCGACTGCGAAATGCTCTCCAGGAATACGTCGCTGTATCGATCGCCCCAGAAGCGGATGCCTGCCGGAATGCCGGCGACATGCACCGAATCAACCAGCGCTTCGGGCACCGGCCGCCGGGAGGCTGTCGTACATCCGCCGACAAGTACGATCGAGTGCAGCGCGATGGCCAGCAGCGGCGCCGAAAGCCGCAGTCGGCCGGACCGTCGCTGTGCATGTGATCCGTTCGGTAACATGGAAAACCTCCGCGCCTCCGACACGTTTCATCAGGCCTCCGTACGTGGCTCCCGGGCGATCTCCGCCACGATGGCCTTCATTACGCAGTCGCTGGTGATGAACTCGGCCCCTTGCCCGTGCATCTCCGCCAATCGAGCCTTGCCCGCGGCGTCGATGTAGGTCACACCCGTAAGGTCGACGCAAACGATCGGCCGGCTCGCGCCATTCACCGCGCTGTGCCAGCACTGTTCCAGCTCACCGACCCACGGACCTTCTAATCTTCCTTCCAGCCGAAACGTGAGAATCCGCGGATTGTCAGTAGCCGTGATTCGCAACATTGAGATAACCTCGATCGAAAACTCGGTGGCGAAAGTCGCCAGGGGCTGTCGTCCTTGGGCAACGACCTGAAGGCCACGCCTCCGCTACTGCTTGACGAGGGTCGCCTCACCCTTTGAGACTGAAATCTGAATATCACCGAAGATCAGGTTCGAGGTCAGGCTGCCAGTGGCTTGGGTGGCCTCCGTCGACGAGTCCAGTGTGCCGTCGAACGTCAGGCCATTCCCGCTTTTCGTGGAGGAGATCTGGATCTGATCTCCATCGACGCTGGTTGAACCGGGCGGGTAGTCCCAAGTGACCGTGGTCAGGTCGACGAACGTGTACTTGACCTGTGCCAGTTCACCGTCGGAGTCGAACGTAAGGTACCAGTGCGCGAGCTGCGGATTGAGTGACTCGTGCGAGACGATTTCCCAGGTGCCTGCAAGCACGGACTCCGCCGGCGGCGGCAACTCTACGCAACCGCAGACGCCCGCCAGCAGCACGCTGGCCGATGTCAGGACCGTTGAACGAACTCGCTCCGCTTTCATCATTTTCTC
>JBBITY010000199.1:1690-2109 GCA_037440565.1 Desulfurellales bacterium | reverse complement strand
AGGGACGTGAGGCAGTTCACGATTCTCACTTGAACTCTCGCACGGCCGACGCTCGGCTCGTGGCTCTGCGTAGAGCTTCTGCAATGGACGTGCCAGCGAAGAAACCGTCGCGGCTTGTTTCCCAAATGAAGTGGCACACTCGACTTAGAAACCGCAGAATGGTCTTGGCGGTCCGGCGCGCCGGCGGCCGCGCGCCACCGAGTTGGCGCCTGCGCCGGCGGGTTGGCGCGCGACTCGGGAAGGAGGATGCCGAACCGTTCTATCTTCTTCTGTCGCAGGAAGCGCACGAGATCGCCGAAAACCCATCTGCGCTTCCGCCGCGGCAGCAGGGTGTGTTCTGGTTCTGCGTCAGTCGGGGCGGGTTCAGAATCGGAGGCCGAGATCGATCAGTCGGCGGACCATTTTTCGAATTCGACGAT
>JBBITY010000199.1:786-1607 GCA_037440565.1 Desulfurellales bacterium | reverse complement strand
GCGCGTGCTGCTCCCGAATCTGCCCTTCTGCATCGTGTTTCTGCGTTGAGCAGAGGGCGGAGGCTCACTCCTGCTCCCAAAAGGTCACGCGCCCACCTCTCTTGCACACGAAGCGCACGCCGCCGTCCTGCGAGACCACGATCACCAACGATCCGGACAGCGCACCGGTCAACCGATAGGCTGAGCGGTGTCGGGCGCCTACGTTTGCGGTCTCTTCCTCGGCGACTCTCTCGCCTTCGAGGTCTAGCGCCCGTGCCACGCTCCTGACGTCCGAGAGCCGGCCGGAGACCATGGCGCCGAAGCCCAGCAACTCGTGGCTCTGACTCAGGACAACGGCGCCGTCGGCCGACGCCAATCCCGCGATCAGGTGCGCGATCTCGAATAGCGCTTCGTCGAGCGTCGCGATTTCCTCATCCGTCGTCGCCTCGAATTCTCGCCAGCCGACCGGCCACGGTACGCACTGGCCGGGCTCGCCGTAAAGCCGGGCGAGTCGATTGAGGATATCGACAATGAGGTCGGGCAATTGAAACGGGGGCCGGCCCTCTCCGAACCGGTACCTGAGGTCGAGGTGGAGCTCTTCGCCGAGAAGCTCTGCGCCGCGCTTTTCAGGAACGAAGATGATCATGCCGCCGTGGCGCGCGTCGCGCAGCACGGAGATGACACGCTTGAGCATGCGCTCCCCAATCTTGCGCGGCAGCGTGGTGTCGAGCTCCGCCCACCGCTCGCCTGTGGTCTCCCGCGCTCGTTGCCGGGCGACCTCGTGCCGCTTCAGGACTGCCTCCTGAATCTGGGTGAACTGCGCCGGCAGCCACTGCGACTCG
>JBBITY010000199.1:0-675 GCA_037440565.1 Desulfurellales bacterium | reverse complement strand
ACGACCGGCGCCGGCGGCAGCGGCGCCGCCGCGCGCCGGCCACCCTGGATGTCCTTTAGCCAGCGGGAGCCCGAATGGATCAGCCCCCAGATGCACAAGCCGCTTTCTGCTTCTCGATCCGTATGCACGCCAATCAGCGTCCGTTGTGGATCAGTGGCCACCGCGAGCCGCCGAAGTTCGTTCGCATGGAACCGAAGCGGACGGGCGAAATCGAGCCGCTGCGGGCGGTCGGGCGGCCTACCCTCGGGGGCGAAGAGCGCGGGCGGAGCAAGAATGGCACGGAAGATTACCGGGCGTTCCTCCTCACGCAGCATGCTCGCGTGGTAGCAGGCGGAAATGAACTCCTCCAGCGTCACCGCGTGCGGCAACAGGTCGGCGCCGATTGTGGGATGCACACGGCTCCACCGCTCGTGCACGAAGAGGGCCAAGTCATGCGGGTAAGAGTACCGGGCACCGGGATGACCGACTGCCGGTCGGGTCTCCGCAACCATATCTGCCTCACTGCGGAACGCGCGCGCGTCGTCAGTGTCAACCACGCGACGCCTCGTTCAGTCCGTCTTGAGCGACGTCATGTCGATCGAAACGCGTGGCCGCTGGGCGCGACTAGACGTGCGTCTTCCCGGAACGTCTTCGTTCCGCCGAGTCGCCTGGATTCGTGCCCCTGCAACACGCGCA
>JBBITY010000198.1:0-6470 GCA_037440565.1 Desulfurellales bacterium | reverse complement strand
CGAGACATGAAACAGGGGCTTCTCGGCTCGACAGCCTTGGCTGTCATCGGCCTCGTGGCCACCGACGCGATGGCGGCGGACGGCGTCAAACTGGGCATCGGCGGCTACTACCACGCCGCCGCCGGCGTCGATAATGATGCGGTCGCGCTCGCACACGCGCCTGGTGACCTCGGACTCGATGTCGCGGAAATGGGGCCATCCGTGTTGTGCTACGATCTCGGCAATCGAGCGGCCCGCATGTCGGACGATCTCCTCATCGAGGCTCACCACCGGCATGCTCAACCGCTCGGCCAGCAGCTTGGCCACGGTCGACTTTCCGGTTCCCCGATATCCGATGAGGACGAGATTCATTGCTTTCTCGACTTGCCGCCCAGATGCTCGAGGACCACGTCGCGCATGACGGCGCGGGGCGCTTTCTTCCCGGTCCACAGCTCGAACTGGATCACCGCCTGATTGACGAACATCTCCACGCCGGAGATCGTCTTGAGCCCGCGCTCTTCGGCATCGGCGAGCAGCTTGGTTTTCAGTGGGTTGTACACGATATCCATGACCGCGAGGTCGCGGTGCAGCAGCGCCTTGGGCACCACGCTTTCCTTGGTTTGCGGATGCATCCCCACCGGCGTGCAGTGGATCAGGACCTGACTTTCGGCGAGCCGCGCCGCAAGGGTGTTGGAATCGAGCAGCGCGCACGTTGCCTGCGCGCCGGCCTTGCGCACGAGGTCGCGTGTGAGCGCCTTCAATTCCAGCTCGATGACCCCCAGCAGGAACAGCGCCGCCGGGTGGGCTTTGGTGGCGAGGGTGAAAGCGATGGCGCGCGCGGCGCCCCCCGAGCCGATGATGGTCACGTTCCTTCCGGCGAGGTGGACTCCGGCATCGACGAGCGCCTGCAGGGCGCCCGGACCGTCGCTGCCGAAGCCTTTGAGCCGGCCGGCGTCGTTCACCACGGTGTTCACCGCGCCGATCCGCCGGTCAACGTCGGCCACCTCGTCCAGGTGCTTGATGATCGACACCTTGTGGGGGATGGTCACGCTCATCCCGCGGAAATTTTCGAGCGCGCGCATCCCCGTCACCGCCGCGCCTACGTCCTCGACGCGAAACGCCACGTAGACGTAGTCGAGACCCAGCTCGGCAAAGGCCCGGTTGTGAATGGCCGGCGACATCGAGTGGGCGACCGGGTTACCGATCAGCGCACACAGCTTTGTGCTCGGTCCAATGTCAGTGATCGATCTCATTTCACTCCCACCTCTCCTTCAAACCTTGCCGGCCCCAGAGGGTTACTATAGGAGCGTGAGCCGGTACAACGGGAAGTGGTTATGTCTGTTCCCCTCTGCCGGCGTCGTCCGGGCGGCTTCGACATCAAGCCCGCCTCCCAGCCTGCGGCGCGACGCATCAACGATTTCGTGTATCTCTCCGAGGGCTTTTCCGACAGCTTCCTCGTGATCGCCGGCGAGGGCCGTCTCGCAAGTTCGTCATTACTTCCCGAACTGGGCCTACAAGCACGACGCTTCGCTCAAAAACACCGGAGGACATGGCGACCCTCTCGCAGGAGGTCGCGGGCCTGCCTTCGGAGCTGGAAGCGGAGAACGAAGAAGCCAAGCGCTTCGACCTGCTGGTGCCGCAACGAACCGGGTTTCGTGCGCCTGCGCGATCGCGTGAAGGAGATTGTCGGAAAGCTCGAAGAAAAGGCCTCGATCGCGGCTGTACGAGTCTCCGTTCACGGACCTGACGCCGAAAGGACCGGAGGAATTGTTCAGCTCCACGGAGCTCGATGAGTTGATGCGGGCGCTGGACGCGATCCGTGCCACAGCCTTGGTGGCATGATCGCGGAAGTCCTTGCCGTGCAGCCAAAGCCCCAAGGACCAGAAGGTAACCATCCCAGACGCCAAGCTAATCAGGCGTGTCGGCACGCTTCTTCCGGAGGATCTGGCATCGGTTGAGAGCGCGGTCCGTGCGTGGCTTGGACTGCGAAGCGGTTCGTTGCGGCGCTAACAAGCGCGTCGAGCCGACCGGCATGAGCTCTGTCGCCACTCGGCGGCGCCAGTGGGCCGGCGGCTCACGCCCATTACGACGGACCCTGCCGTCATGGGTGGGAAGCCGTGCATTCGCGGCCTGCGGGTTACCGTTGGTACCATCGTCGGATTGGTCGCGACCGCCCGACGGCTCGGTGCACGCGCCCACGCACCGCGCGGCGCCGGTCGCCATTGCCATCGATGGCCGGCGCACCAACCGCGGCGTCGGCCATCAGGTCTTTGTGGCCGTTGGTCCCGCGGCTTGGCTGGGTCTCGCTGGCTGCGAGTGAAACAATCCCTCGGCGTGGAGGGGGCAAGAATGGCTCGCGCGCCGCGATCGTAAGGAGGCACGACCGTGCGCTCCCTCCGGGCGGGGTGCTCACGCGCTGACGCGTTCCATTTCCACCGGCGCGCCGCGGGGAGAGTGACCCGGCGAGCCGTAAAACATGCGGTAGTGGAGCTGGCCGTAGCCGCCGGCGAGATGGATCGGCTTCCATGGAGCTTCGACCGGATCCTGCTGGCCCTTCCAGTTCTTGAACTGGAAGGGTTCCCAGGCGTGGTAGATGATTACCTCGCCCGGCCGGACGGAGGGGGAAATCTTGGCAATAGCTTGGAACTCTCCCGCGTCGTTGTACACGCGGATGCGGTCGCCGTCCCTGATGCCGCGCGGCTTGCAGTCCACCGGGCTCACGTAGCACACCGGCTCCCCGCGCTGTAGGCGCAGCATGATCCGGTGATCACGCCAGATGGCGTGGATGCTCCAGCGGGTGTGGCCGCCGTTGATGCGCAGCGGGAACTTGCTGCGCGCCATGGGCGGATCCTTATGCGTTGGCAGCGCTTCGCCGGCTTCGAGGTACCATTCGTGATCGATGTAGAACTGCTGCCGGCCGGTGATGGTCGGCCACGGGACCTTGCCCTCGACGAACCAGCGGTGCGTCCAGTGCGTATCCTTGGGATCGTAGTCGCTGCACGTTTGATAGATCGGCGACGGCCGCGCCGTGCCGACGATGCGGACTGCCCCGCGGCGCACGGCCTCCTTGCCGCTGATGTTCCCCACGCTGGGACTGTTGCTCATGATGTCGTCGATGACCTTGAGCGGATCGCGCGGATCGCGGGGATTGTAGCGGCCGTTGGCGGTGTAATGCGCGCAGGCCTTGGTGAGGTCCAGGGGCTCATCGTTGAATCCGCGCACGAGCCCGACGTTGCGTTGGCGGGCGCGGGAGGCGATGCGCTCGGCGAGCAGGGCAAAGATCTCCCAGTTCGGTTTTGCCTCTCCCCGCGGCGTCACGGCCTGGTCCGACAGGATGAGGTACGGCACGTAGCTCTGGCCGTACTTGACGCCGTGCTGCTCGTAGTAGCCGGCGGTCGGCAGCACGTAGTCGGCGTACATCGACGTCGTGCTCATGCGGAAGTTGACCGACACGATGGTGTCGAGCTGCTTGAACAAATGCTGCCGGGCGTACTGCGGCGCCGGCCAGCGTCGCAGCGGATTGGAGCCCGTGAAGATGAGCGCGCGGGGGCGGCGATCCGGACGGGGATGTACCTTGGTCCAACCCCGTTCGATCGAGATCTTCATGTAGTCGTCCATGCCGCGCGGCAGCGCCGGATCCGCCAGGTCGGGCCGCGACCACAGCTCGCGGTAGCCGCCGTGCACGTACAAGAAGGGCATGAGCGGTGTGTTCGGTGCCTTCTCGCTGACCTGCGTATATACCTGCTCGTACTCGCGCGGCGTCATGCCCCGGATCACCTTGGGGAGAAGCCGCAGCGTTTCCATCGTGGTCAGCTTCGAGCCGCTGAGTCGCTCCTGGCCGTCCAACGCCCACCACGCAGCCACGCGCAGGCCGCTGCCGGGTTTGCCCTGGTTGCCGGTGAGGGCCAGGAGCAGGATCATGGCGCGCTGGAACAGGTCGCTATGGTAGTGCTTGCACGCCCCCCACGACGCGAAGATCATCGCGCTCTTGGCCGCGGCCACCTCGCGGGCAAACTGCCGAATGAGCTGGGGCGATAGTTCGGTGACCTGGCCCGCTTTTTCGGGTGTGTAATCGGCCAGGTGGGCGCGCAGCCGCTCGAACACCGGCTTGACCTGCACCTCCTTGCCGTCGGCCAGCTTCACGGCGAACTGCCCGGTGAGCGCGGGCTTCAGCTGACCGAGCGCGATGGAGCGGCCGCCATCACCCTGGCACCCCGGGACGGGCACAACCCCGCCCTTCGCTTCGTCCCAGAAGTAAAAGAGGTCCTCGGCCCCACGCGCGCGCAGGTCGGCTTGGCGCAGAAACCGACCCGTGTCCTCGCGGACGAGGATCGGCAGGTCGGTTTGCTCGCGAATGAAGTCGGCCTTGTACAGGTTCTCGTCGAGAATGACTTTGGCCGCCGCCAAAGCGAGGGCGGCATCGGTCTCCGGCTTGACGTTGATCCACATGTCGGCGTGAATGGCGGTCGCGTTGTAGTCGGGGCCGATCACCACCAGCTTGGCGCCGCGGTAGCGGGCCTCGTACATGAAGTGGACCTCGGGAATGCGGGTGTACACCGGGTTGCCGATCCACACGATGATGTAGTCGGAGCGAAACCAGTCATCCGAGGTTCCCTCACAGTTGTACATGCCCCAGGTCTGCACGCAGCCCATGGGCATGTCGCCGACGCCGGACCAGGAGTCGATCACCGTGGCGCCGATCGCGTCAGTGAGAAGCATCTCACCGAGCGTTTCCGGACCGTAGCCGGCGTTGGTGGTGCCGTGGTCCAGCACGATCGACTCGGTCCCCTCGGCCACGGCAGCGTCGATCAACCGGTCAGCGATCTCCGTGATGACTCGCGGCCAGGAAACGCGCTGCCACTTCCCTTCCCCGCGTTCGCCGACACGCTTGAGCGGATAGAGAAGCCGGGTCTGTCCGGCTTCCAGGTCGCTGTAACAGGCGCCCTTCTGGCAGCCGCGCGGGTTGAAGTCGGGCACGTCGGGGCGCGGCCGCTCGTAGACCGCGTTTTGCTCCTCTCTCCAGACGATGTTGTCCTTCACGAAGGCGTTCCACGAGCAGGCCGACACGCAGTTGGCCCGGGTGTGCGTGGTCTTGGCGACCTTGTCCCACGTCCACTTGGCGCGCCACACATCCTCCCATCCGGTGTACTCGACGGGCGCGTCAGCCAGCGCCGCAGAGGGAGCTGCGCTCGCAGCCGAAAGCACGCCCTTGCTGAACACCTGCAGGCGACGCAGGCCGAGCACCAGGGTCCCGCTGGCACCGGCGCCGATGAGAAACGCGCGCCGCGAGATGCCCGAAGCGCCTGGGTCGCTCGCGTCTGCTTTGACTCCGTCATGGCCGGTTCGAACTGCTTGCAACACGCTACCCTCCTGCGCAGAGATGACCAAACGACTGTTTGGTACCACTTGGCGTCGGGTGCGACAAGCAAAATGCTCACGCGGGGACGGCGATGAGCCGGGTCCGGGGATGATCGAGGTCAGCTCCGCGGGTTCAGATCGAGAGGCCACCGTCGATCGGGACAATCGATCCGGTCATGTAGCGGCCGTCGTCGGAACCGATGAAGGCCACCAGCCCAGCGATTTCCTCCGGCTGCGCCGTTCCCAGCGGCGTAATCAGTTTCTGAATCATCTGCCGATCGGCGCCCGCGGGCAGCGTGAACGACTTCTGCATCGGCGTATCGATGCCGCCGGGCGCGACGGCGTTGACGCGTATGCCGCGGCTCAAGTACTCGTCCGCGAGCGCCCTGGTGAGCTGAACCACACCGCCCTTCGACGCGCAGTACGCCGCGCTGTACGGCAGGCCCATGATGCCGGCGTTGGACGCGATGTTGACGATGTTGCCGCCGCCGTCGAGCAAGTGGGGCAACACGGCCTGACACATGAGAAACGTTCCCGTAAGGTTGACGGCGATGATCCGCGACCACTCCTCGAACGGCATCTCGTGTGAATGGGCGAACTTGCCGATGCCGGCGCAGTTCACGAGCACGGAGGGCCGCCCGAGGTCTTTGACGGCAGCGCTCACGGCGGCGCGAACCGATGCAGGGTCGGCCACGTCGACTTGGTACGCGCGCCCTTTGCCGCCCGCCTGGCTGATCTCTGCGGCGGTCTGCTCGGCCGCTTCGATGATGACGTCGAGACAGGCGACCGCCGCCCCCTCGCTGGCGAGCCGCCGGGCGGTTGCGCGCCCGAGCCCGGATCCCGCCCCAGTCACGATAGCCGTTCGTCCCGTGAATCGCGTCATGTTGTATTGCGTACTCCCGTGGAAAGGTTTGTGGCCGCGACACTACCGCGCCCAGCCGTGGCGCGCAACGCGCCACGGCGGTCGATCCCGGTCGAATGAGGACGCTTGATCCCAACGCCGTGGGCGTGCGGAGATCGGGCACCACTCAGACCGCTCGTCTGAGCATCGATTTCGATTTCATGCGGGGCTGCGCCTCTGCGCCCCGCCGAGGGGAACACCATCTGGGCCTGGTTTTCCCCTCGGGCTCCTC
>JBBITY010000197.1:0-6597 GCA_037440565.1 Desulfurellales bacterium | reverse complement strand
GGGGAGCAGGCGCGCGCGACGCCGTCGGATCGGTGCTGAACGGTGAAGTACATCTCCTTCAGCCGGCGTTGGTCGCCGGCTCCGTCGCGCAGCAGCAGGCCGCCGAGCATGGCCCGCGGCACAGGCTGCGTGACATAACGGCCCACGCTCACGGCTGCCAGGTGCTGACTGGGAATGGTCAGTGACAGTTGGCCGTCGCGCGGTGCCCAGCGCACCGGGCTCGCGATCGGCCGGGTCGGCTGCAGCGGCGGCCTGGTGGTCGGATCGCCCCACAACGCAAACGCCAGCGCGGCGCGGTACGCCTTGCGCCAGTCGGCGTGCTGGCGTGCCCGTTTGAGTTGCGCCAGGGCGAGCAGATAGTTGCGCGCATCCCTGACCGCCGTGCCCAAGTCGGCGCCATCGTACAGCAGCCCATCGAACAGGGCGCGCGCAAAGGCGGCGCCGGAGGCGCTATAGATGGCCGCGGAAGTCGCGACGATCGCCTGCGTGCCCCGTTCCATGAGGATGAACGGATCGGAGCGGTCGAGCGTGTAGCACCCCTGCAGGACGACAAACGCCGGTGCCGCGTTGGTCGCCAGGCCGCCGCGCTCCTCCAGCGTCAGATCGCGGGCATGCCCCTCCCAGACGAGCAAGTCGGTACCCGTGAGCGCTTTCTGGATCACTACGGGAGTGATCTCGTCGCGGAAGTAGGCGCGCACGGGAATGCCGACGTTGCGCAACTCGTTCACCGTGGTGCGGGAGATGGTCTCGCCCAACGCAAACACCGCGTCGGCGTTGGAGAGAAAGACCGCCGGCTTCTTGCCTTTTTTCTTGCGGCGGTGCAACTGGCGGGCGAGCAGGGCACTCGCTTGTGCGGCGTCTTCGGCGACGATCCGCCCGACGGCGTAGTCCTGCGGCTGCTCGCGCTGAATCTCCGAAAACAGCTCCACCCGCACCTCCGTGCCGCCACCCAGCGCCTCAGGCCCGCCGGCCGCGAGCACCGGATCGGGAACGCGATGGCTGCGCAGGGCGAGCTCGTCACCGACGAGGATCACGTGGGAAGGACGAAGGCCGTGGCGGTCGATCCAGGCGGCCACTTCCTGCTCGATGGCCGCGGCATCGGCGCTCCTCGTCAGGAAAAGCGGCGCCCGATGCTTGGCACTCAGCAGCGGCGCCAGCAATGAGAGCGAAGAGGGCGAGAACATACCGGAACGATCGCGCGGGTTGGCGACGACGACGGCACGGGGCGGATCGGTGCCGCGGGCGCGGAGGAGTTCGGCGGTCAACGCGTCCGGGTCCGTCACGTCGACGACGTGCGCCACCAGGCCGGCGACGACGCTCTTGCGAGCGAGAACTGCGGGCGTGAGATAGAGCGTCTCGATGGGCCAGTCCTTGAAGGTGTCCTGCGTCAAGGCTGCGCCATCGTCGAGTGGGAGCAGGGCGCTGCCCGTGGCACCGGCGAAGGCGGCGGCGCGAAGCAGCCACTCGTAGTCACCGGCTGACGTTACCACGGCGGCACGCGCCGCCGGCCACAGCGTGCGCGCCAAGGCGATCGGGTCGTCCGCCAGGGCGCACGTAGTGCCGGCGGCAGTCTCCATCAGCGTGACAACCGATGACGGGATCGTGGGTCGGTGCATGCAGTCGACCGGACGCTTCCGGCCGCTGAGGTAGGAGGTCAGTGCCTCGCGGTGCCGCGGATCGAACAGGAGCACCGGTCGCGCCGTGCCTTCGCCGGCGAGCACCATGCTGGAGAGCACGACGTCCTCGGCCGGCACGACGCGAACGCGCGTCGCTGGCGCTGCATCGGCGGGCGCGACGCAGAGCAGGGCGAGCACAGCCAGCGCGCCCGCAATGTTCCTGGGGACACGACACGCAGGTCTCATGGGGCCTGCCATTTCTGCGCGAGGCGGGGGGAGTCCGGCTTCTTGCGCTTACGCGGCTTCGTTTTGCCCTCGGGCACATGAACCTGGTACTCCGCTGCAGCGCCTTCGATGTGCAAGACGCGGGCGCCATCGCGGGCCAGTGCCACATAGCTCGCCGGCAAGCGGCCGATCCAGCCTTCGGAGGCGCTGACAGGCCACCAGCGATTCTGTGCCCAGACCTCGGTCCAAAAGACGCGCTTGCGCTGCGTCGAGGCCTTCACATTGACGCCCTCGACGAGGCGCGCCGGAATGCGGGCGCAGCGCAGGAAGGTGGTGAAGGCACGCTCGATGCCGATCCGTTGAGCCTGACGGCGGCGAAGGACATCGAGGACCAAGGTCTTGCCGTTCCTGCGGTGCTCGATGGCGTTGCGCGTGGCGGCCAGGATGACACGCATGAGGTCCGCGTCGGCGACCGCCGCCGTTGGGCCGGCGTGGGTTTCGAGGAATTCGCGGACCAGGATCGAGCGCGACTGGAACAGTGGGGCGGCACTGAGAAACGGAACGAGATCCGGGGTCGGCGCATCGACCGGAGCCACCGGCGGCACGACCTGGACCTCCCGATGGTGCGCGACCCGATAACTGACCGCCAGGCGGCGCGCGCCTTTGAGCTTGCCCTGCAATAGGAGAAACGGTTCGCCGTGCTCGCGGACGACCGTCCATTCCAAGCCGCGCGCGACGACCTGAAGATCCGTCACGCGCTGCGCATCCGTATCCTGCGGGAGCGCCAGGCGGATCGCCACCGGCTTATCCGCCCCGCCGGTAACGCGGATGGCAAAGGTCACCTCCCATTGATGCCAGCGCGCGGCGAGTCCGGTCGCGGGCCACAGCACCGCCACACTGAACGCGGCAGATGCGAGCCGAGAAGTGCGGCGGTGGGCATCGAGACGCGCCCTGCGGCGCTCCGCAGCATGAGCGGTTTTTCCCTTCTGCCAGAATACGTTGCCGTCCGCTCTGAAAAGCCGCGAGGCGGCGTCTCGAAGGGCGGCACACGTGTTCAACGGGCTGCCAGAGGGGGAGGCGATCAAACACGCTGCGTTCAATTTGCCCCGATCGCGGCGGCGCGCTCCCGGCATCATGGTGGTCCCTGATTGGTCACGCTCAGCCCACCGCATGCGCGAACAGGTCCCGCGCGACCTTGCATCGCTCTGACCAGGTCGAGAGCGCGGCGGCCGGGAGGGCCTCGGCGCGGCGGAGGCGCGGCAACAGGCCGCGGTCGTTGGCCACCTGGATCCCCAGACCCGGGCGCGCGTTGAGTTCGAGGAGCAGGGGGCCGCGCGCCGCGTCGATGACGATGTCGACCCCGACATAGCCGAGGCCGCTGATCTCTCCGGCGCGCACCGCCAGCTCCAGGACTTCATCCCACGCCGGTATGTCGAAGCCGATAATCGGCGCTTGCGTGTCGACGTGGTGGGCGACCGATCGGTTGCGAAAGGTGGCATGCGTGACGCCCCCCGTGGCGAGATCGATCCCCGCCCCGATTGCGCCCTGATGCAGATTGGCACGTCCGTCGGACGCCTCGGTCGGCAGGCGGCACATCGCCATGATCGGCAACCCGCGGTAGACGATGACGCGGATGTCCGGAATGCCGTAGCGCGCCAGGCGCTCGAAGTGCGGGTGGAGAACGACGCGGGACTCCATCAGACAACTGTCCCAATCGCCGCGAAGTGAGAAGACGCCGGAGATGGTGTTGGAGACGTGTTGGCGGAGGTGCGGCAGGGTCAGCAGGGCGCCGCTGCTCTTTCGGTACCGGCCGCGCTCAACGCCGGTGACGACGATGATGCCGTTTCCCTGCGCGCCCCGCGCGGGTTTGAGCACAAAGTCGCTCAGGCCGTCGAGCAGGCGCGGCAGCTTCCGCAGTTCGTGGTGATACGAGAGCACGGCCAGCGTGCGCGGGGCCGGGATGCCGGCGGCGTCGGCCAGCCGCTTGGTGATCAGCTTGTCATCGACGCGCGGGTAGTAGCGTCGGGGATTCTCCGGCAGCACGAACGCCCCGTTGCGATGGTTGATCCCCAAGATGCCGCGCCGGCGCAGGGTGTGCCAACGCGCGAACAAGCCGGTCATCGGCAGTGTCACTCCGGCGGTCGCGATTGCGGCGGCGGAACGGACAATTCGCGAAAACGGACCAACTCGATCAACCGATAGCCGCTGTAACGGCCGACCGCAACCAACAGGCCGAGGATGACGAGCAGCACTTCCGGAAACACCAGAAAGAGTGTCTGCAGCTCGTCAACGTGGATGACGGCGTACGTGAGATAAATCGATGCCAGCGTGGCGCCGACCCGCCGCAAGGTGTTGCCCACGCCTTCTTCCTCGAGGCTCACGCTGATCCGCTCGACGATCATCGTCATGATCACGAACGGAAAGGCGCCGATCCCCGTGCTCGGAATGCCGATCCGATCGCCGATCACAAAGAGCGAGACCATGAGCAGGATGACCAGGGTGAGAACGAACCCGATGCGCGCGGCCAGCAGCAGGTAGAGGCCTTGGATCGCGAGCCGCGTGAGCAGCGCGACGCCGATGATGATGGCCAAGAACAGCGTGCCCCAGAACAGGCCGGTCCCGGTGAGCGCCAGCGCGATCAGCATGGGCATGAACATGCCGAAGGTCTTGAGCCCCACGACGTTGCGCAGAATGCACATGGCCAGAGCGCCAAGCGGGACGAGCAGGAGGATGCGCAGCGTGTGCTGCAGTTGGACCGGCAAGAAGAGGAGCGAGATATGATCGAGGAAACGCTGGGAGTCGGTGAGCCGGCGTCGCACCAGCTCGGCGTACGTTTCGAGTTCGGACTGCACGTAAAAGCGATAGGACAACGCACTGGTGCCGCTGGCGCGCACGGGGTCAGCGTCAGCGCCCGGCGCCAGCGCGAGGCGATCCGGCGGCAGCGTCTCGCCGCGCCGCGCCACGGCGTCGAACGGCGTCCAGGCACCGCCGAGGTAGACCTCGTTCCAATAGCGAAGCTGGTCTTGGCGACCGGTGGCGAGGCCGATGCCGGGGACCACGCGGCAGGGAAGGCCGTTGGCCCGCGTCAAGGCGCAGAACAGACGGGCTCGGCCGAGACCATTGCCGCGCCCTTCCCGAATGACAGTCACGGCATCCATCGGCGCGGGGCTGTCGAGCGAGCCGATCTCGCGCGAAACGAACTGGAAGACGTCGCGGGCCAGCTTGACCTTGTCGGCGCCGTTCAGCAAAAGCTCGCGGGAAAGCTCCGCCACCGCAGGATCGGTGGTCTGTACGCCGGGCGACTCGCTCAGATAGTCGGCGACCGATTTTGGGTAGGTGCCGCCGGGATCGCGCGTGGGCACGCGGCGCGCGTACGCGAGCGTGTCGAACGTGACCTCGTAGCTGAGCGTCGTCGAACCCTCCAGTTTGCCGCTCCACCGGCCGCGCCGGCCCCCGTCGTCTTCGCTGATACTGAAGCGCAGCAGACCGGAGCGCACCTCTTCCGTCAGCAGCCGCTGGTATCCGGAAGTCTTCGGCAACGGAATGTCCACGACGGCCCGACCACCCTGGCCGGTGACGCTGACGGTGAACTCCACGCGCCACGTACCGGTCTCCTCGGCGGTGCTCAACGGATATTCCAACGCCAGCACCTTGTAGAGGAACAAACCCGCCCCCGCCCCCACGAGCGTGGCGCTCAACGCAATCCACGAGCGCATACCGCCGGCCAGTCAGCCCCGAGTCGCAAAGGAGGATTTCACCGCAGAGACACGGAGACGCAGAGAAGACGGGGCTTTTCTCGAATGGCTCCGCTGGATTCGAGCCTCGTCAGAATGGCCTCGGTATCTTTTCCCCAAGAGGACCTTGGCGCTGTCATCTCTGGTTGTCGGCGCCTCTGCTTCGAAAATTCTTCGGAACCCTCACCCGCTCGCGCGGGTAATGCGAAAGAGGGGTCTCCGGGCGCCTTGGGAGGCCCGCAGGGCCGTGGTGACTGCGGTGAGCATTTTCTTCCGCATCGGGTTGCCGAAGATCGACAGCGGGCAGATCAGCCGCGGCGATGGGCGGTGCGCGACGCTTGGTGCCATCGGGAAACAGCCCTCCTTAACACGGTCAAAGGGCCGGGTGCCAGCAGTAGGTGACGTTCGCTCAGGGCGACGGCAAGAGTCGTTGACAGACGCTATCAGCCCTGAATTGAAACCCGTCTGCCCGCGCAGAGCCTGCCCCAGCGAAGGCGTGGGGCGGGCATCCAGGATGGGGGTGGGTGACGACGCGCCAGCATGGATTCCCGTCTTCGCGGGATAACGGTCGATTGTCGGCGTGGTCTTCGGCCGAGTCACAGCGGAAGTGGGCTTTGTGGTGACTTTGCCAGGGCTCTGGACGTGCGGTCTGCCCATGGCGGCGACGATCGCGTGACGGAACCGTCGAGGGCGTTGACGCGGGAGCGAGCGGCGGGCGACGCGCTCCGCGCGCTTGCGCTCGCGCGGAGCGCGGGCGCTGTGAGCGCTGCTGGTGAAACTTGTTTGCGCGGCAACACGCGCGGCCGCGCAGCGGGGCGCAGGCGTCGCTGGAAGTGCCGGCCAGCGGCGAACCCGTCGGCATGAAAGTGCTTGTGCTGTCTGGGCGGAAAGGTACCCGGCCGCCCGGCGGAAGCGGTAACGGCTGTCTCGGCAGGACACCGTGATCGAAGGCCGGCGCCCATGCCTGCGCAGGCGCTGGCATGGTGGGCGGCCGGCGGAGGGATCCGAGCGGCGATGGGGCA
>JBBITY010000196.1:0-6601 GCA_037440565.1 Desulfurellales bacterium | reverse complement strand
GCCACGCATCACGTCCCCATCATTCTCATGTGCGCTCCGGACGCAGAGCGGCCGGCGCGCGAGATTGAACGACTCTGCACCGACGAAGTCATTACCAAACCCGTGCGCCCACACGAACTTCTGCGGCGCGTGAACGCGATGGCGCAACTGCACGCGCTTCGCTGCGGCGCCGGCCGGCGCGCCGAGCAGGCGCGCATGCTCACCACGCTCCTCGAGCTCACGCAGGGACTCGTGTCCGCCGGCGACATGGACAGCGCCGTGCAGCAGCTCATCGCCACGACCGTGGCGGTCACCGGCTGCCGGCGGGTCGGCGTTCTCCTGCCGGAGCCCGGCGGCCAGAACCTGCGGCTCGCCGGCCATACGACGTTGTCCGAGTCCGAACGAGCGACCGCGTGCATACACGCCACGCGATCCGCGTCCGGCGCCGTGCTGGCGGCGGGCACGCCCGCGATTGCCAACGACGCGCGGGCCGGACCGCTCGACATCGCGCCGGACGAGGCGCCGCTGCTCTCCGATCCACCGTTCCTGATCATGCCGCTGCGCGCCTCCGGCTCGACGGTGGGCGTGCTGACGGCGGCGGCGCGCTTGCGGCGGCTGCCGTTCGCGCCCGACGAGATCGAGATGCTGGAGCTGCTGGCCAACGTCGGCGGATCGGCAATCGAGGAGATCCTCTCGCGGCACTCGCGCGACGCGGCCCGCGACTCGATCGTCTTCTCGCTCGCCTGCCTGGCGGAGCAGCGCGACCGGCAGACCGGGCATCACCTGGAGCGCGTCACAAGGTACTGCCACTTGCTGGCCGCCGAACTGCGCGAACACAGCGCGTTCGCGCACCAGATCGACGACGCCTTTCTCGCAGCGCTCGAAAAGGCGGCGCCGCTGCACGACATCGGGAAGGTCGCCGTCCCCGACGCCGTGCTGCTGAAGGCCGGCCGGCTCACGCCGCTCGAGCTCGAGCGCATGCGGAGCCACACGACCGCCGGCTGGGAAACGCTGACTTCGATCGCCCGGCGCGTGCCGGACGCCGCGTTTCTGCGCGTCGCGGCGGACATCGCGTACTCGCACCACGAGCGCTACGACGGCAGCGGCTACCCGCGCGGGCTGTGCGGCGAGGAGATTCCGCTGGCCGCGCGAATTCTCACTGTCGCCGACGTGTACGACGCCCTGCGCAGCAAGCGCCCGTACAAGGTGGCCCTGGGCCACGACACGTCGCGCGAAATCCTGCTCTCGGAGCCGGGCCGGATGTTCGATCCGGCGATCGTCGACGCGTTCCTTTGCGTGGAACGCGAGTTTCAGCGCCTGTCGCACGAGCTGTCCGACCACGCGTCCGAGTCAGACGACGAACGGCCCTCGCCCATGCAGTAGGCTTCCGGCACGTGATGACGGTGCAGCGCTCGGCTGCGCCACTCGCACGGGACAGTCACTTCCACGCAGGCGGGAACCCACGCCGCCGCCGATGTCATTCTGGCGCCTCTCGCGGATCGCACCCGCATTGCGCTTCCGTCATTCCTGCGCATGCGGGAGTCCGGCGGCCGGTGGCGGCGCACTGTCCGAGTAACTTGGCATCGCGCCCTTGTACCGCGGGCGCCGCTGATCAGCGCCGGGCGTGAAAGCCAGACGCGGCGCGGCGCGGCGAGTGGCGGGGCGCCACCGCGCCCGAGTCATGCGTCCCCCAAGCGGTGCAGCTTGGCCGAATGCCGCCGTACTGGTCGCGCCAGCGGTGGAGGGTCTGCTCGCTCATCTGCAACTTCTGGCAGATCGCCGCGATCGGCTGGCCGGCGGCCAGCTCCGTGTCGGCCTGGCGGAGCTTGTGAATACTCCGCTCGGGGGTGTGACGTTTCCTTTTCATCGAGAGTCACCTCCCCCGGCCGCGGTTACGCCGCGGCCGAACCAAGGACTCTCATAACACCTGGATCAGATCCTGGGGAGCAGGCCATCTCGGAGGGATTGTTTATTGTCGAGGTCGATTTCGGTGCCCAGTTCGGCGACCAGAAGCGCTTCCTGGAAATCGCGGTGCGCCGCGACTCGGGACGCGATTGCACGGACTTTTCAGGGTTCGTCCTGCTTATGCCGCGCCAGGCCGTAACGGCAACGCCGCAGGCGCAGGTTGCGCTGAATGCGGTCAATGCGGAGACGCTGGACGGTCTGGATTCCACGGCGTTCCTCAGAGGCATTCCGGTGCCAATAATCTTGAGCGGCAACGACGGGAGCATCCTTGGGGGCCTAACTGCATCCAGAGAAGATGGCCCCTTGGGCATCATCGGTCAGGCCTTCGGCCCGTACGGCAACACCTATGGCGTCTACGGGTGAAACTTCAGTTCGAACGGGTACGGAGTCTATGGCGAGGCCATCGAAACCACGGGCCCCAACGTAGGCGTCTATGGCCAAAGCGGCAGCACGGCGGGAACTGGCGTCAACGCCTTGGCCACTGCCGCTACGGGTACCGCCTACGGTGTGCATGGGCGAGTTTCAAGCGCCAGCGGCTACGCCGGATACTTCGAAGGCGGCCACAACTATTTCGAGGGACGCGTTGGCATAGGGACGTCCGCTCCCACGGAAACATTGGAGGTTAATGGCAACATCCGCGTGGCGAACAACGCGGACATCTTGGGACTGGATCGGCTCGTCGGATCCAGCTCCCTAAATCTGTACGGCGACGCCGCCGGCGGACCCGATCTGACCATCGCTCTTGATGGACGGATAGGTCAGCGTCAGGCGTATTCCAGCGTAACGTTCAACATTCGCGGGCAAGCACCCGAGAAGCAATTGCTCAATGTAAAGCTTTCGAACGGCGACAACATCTTCATGGTTCGAGCGGACCGGGTTGTTGTGGTCACAGGCGACTTCTTCGTCAACAACGGCTCGAAGAACCTCAGGATCGATGATCCGCTTGATCCGGACAACAGGAGCCTGGTGCACAACGCCGTCGAGGAACCGGGCATGTATACCTTCTATCGCGGCAACGTCGTGCTCGACGCCCACGGCGAGGCGTGGGTCGAGATGCCGGCGTACTTCGACACCCTGAACACCGAACCGACCTATCCGCTCATTTGCGTCGGCGGCTACGCCCCGGTATACGTCGCCGAAGAAATCTGCGACAACCGCCTCAAGATCGCCGGCGGGCGCGAGGGGCTCAAGGTTTCTTGGCAGGTTAGCGGCGTGCGGAACGAAGCTTATGCCCGCGATCACCCCTATCAGGACGTCGTCGAGAAGGAAGGGTCCGAGCGTGGGCGCTATTACTATCCGGCCGGCCAGGGCATGCCCGAGGAGATGGGTACGAATTACAGCGTGTCGGCGGGCGCCGGCGAGGGTTCGGCAACGAAGGATGAACAGCGAGTTGATTCCGCTGCAGCGCGCCCGTGAGTACGGGTCGGCGTGGCCACGGATTTGGGTCTAGATTCTGTCCGACGGATCGAGGATTCGCAGGTATCGCAGCATGACTCCGAGTTGGACGAAGGCGAGGAAGTCCAGTCCGAGCTGTTCATCGCGCGTGGCGAGGCGGCGGCATTCCTTGGGCCAGCCAAGGGCCTGCTCGATGCGGCAGTGCTGGCGATTGGTGTGTTGGTCACATGGATCAACCTGCGGGCGCGGCGGAACGCTGCGGCGGGGGAATGACGGGTTGCGCGTTGCGATCGATCAGAAACTTTCGCAGGGAGTCGTAGCGATAGCCTTTGTCGCCGGCGAGTCTGCGGGGCCGGTGGAAGGCGCAGGTCTCGCTGGCCGCGCGCAATCGAAAGCAGCGTCTCCAGGTGTTTCAGCTATTCGACGGGCCCCGGGCTGCACTCATCTGGAGTCTCGCCATGTCTCAGCCTGCTCAGGCTTACCCCATGCGTCGTACAACTCCACAAGGGCCGCCTTTACCTGCCTCGTTCGAGCGTGATCAGCGCCCAATGTCCTTTCCAGCAGTACGTGAGCGTCGAACAGGGTCCGCTCGGCGACTGGATAATCGCCTAATGCGGTTTGGCACCGGCCCACATTGAGCAACGCGACGCCAAGCATCCAGTGGCCGGGGGGAAGGGCTTTCTGAAATCCCTCCAACGATTCCTGGAAGTATGAAAGGGCTTCAGTCGGGGCGTTACGCTGCATCAGCAGCAGCCCAAGGTTGCTCATCGCCATCAGCAAATCTTGAGAATCGTTTCCGTCCATTTCGCGGCGCAGTTCAATCACGCGACGATAAATTGGCTCAGCCTCGTCGAGCTGCCCTGCTTTGCGCAACACTTGAGCCAAATTGTTCATGTAAATCAGCGTCGTCGAGTGTCGTTCTCCAAGCGATTTCATCGCACGTTCAACTACAGCGTGACTTACCAGGATGGCCCGATCATCCTGGCGAAGGTTACCCAACGCCCGAGCGAGCAGATCGAGAGTCACCAGCGTTGCAGGATGATCTTCTCCGTATAATTTCTCTTTTCCGCTCGCAACTTGTTCGAGGAGAGCGGCGGCTTCCGGGTCGCGACCCACCGTCAACAGCATTTCGGCTTCGATGCTACGGGCCATGAGCGCGAGATTGCTCTCGCCGCCGAGCACTGAGGCGGCGCGACCGGAAGCATCATGGGCCACCGCCAACGCTTCGTCGACTTTGCCGGCGCTTCCCAGCATGTCGGCCAGGCTGCACATGGACTCCAAGGTATCGCGATCGCCGACGCCTAGGCTTTCTTCCTGGTCCCGCAACACTTCGCGAATGTCCGTCAGGGCTCCATCCAGGTCTCCTTCCAATTGCCTGGCAAAGGCTAGAGCGCTTCGCGTGGCGAGCGTATCACGATGCGACTGGCCCAGCGTCGCCTCGCGTTGTTGGAATGCCTGCACCAGCAGTCCTCGCGCCCGGGAGACATCGCCCGTTTGCAGCACTGCGATTCCCAAGTCGTTCAGGATCGCGATCGTCTGCGGATCGACTTTTTGACCGAGGGACTGTCGAAGCTCCCACGCACGATTCAGCTCCTCAACGGCGTCGGAATAGCGCGCCAAGTGGGCGAAAGCCTGGCCAAGCACATGCCGGACAACGGATTCGCCCTCCGGATCGTCGGCCAAACTCCGGGCGACTCTTTCGGCCGCGGGATTGAGAACTTCGGCCACCGTGACATCATGGCCTCGCGCCAATACGGGATCGACCGATCGAAACATCTCGGTGACAAAGTCAAGCGCCGCGCGTGACTTCGCTGCCGCGTTTGCTGCCTTGCGCTCGTTGTCGGACGCCACCACTCTCGCAGCCTCCGCGTCCCTTCTGGCGATTGCCTCCGCCTCGCGCGCTTCGATCGCCGACCGCAGCCCAATCGTAATCGCGATCAGCGCGAGCAGTAGCGCGCAGGCAACGATGGTCCCCGACGTCACACCGACGCGGTGCTTTCGCACGAACTTCTGGAGGCGGTACAGGGCGCCTGGGGGCGCCGCACGCACGGGGTCTCCGTTCAGATAGTCCCCGATTTCGGCAGCGAGGCTCGCAGCGCTGTCGTACCGTCGCGCCCGGTCCTTGTCCAAGCATTTCATCACGATCCAGTCGAGTTCGCCCCGGATTGTACGGAGCAACGCGGGCGGGTCGGTACGGCGCCGCTGCGCCACGTCTTCGATCGATGAGCCGCGGGCGTCGGTTCGCGACGGAGCGATGAGTTGTTCGCCCTGCGCGCGTTCCCGCCCGCCGGTCGCACGCTGCTGCGGCCGCAAGCCGCTCAAGCGAACGCTCGGCTTCGCCGGCTCGACTTCGCGGATGATCCGCTGCATCTCCGCGTAGGCCGCCGAGCGGAGGTGCTCGGGCGCGAACGGCGGCATTCCGGTCAACAACTCGTACAGCAGGACGCCGAGCGAGTAGATGTCCGTCCGCGTGTCGATGTCGGGCGAGCCGACGGCCTGTTCGGGGCTCATGTACTCCGGCGTGCCGATCAACTGGTGGAACGCGGTAAAGAGCGTCTTCTCGGTCAGGCGGTGTTCCGTCGCCTTGGCGATGCCGAAGTCGATGACCTTCGCCAAGGGACGACCGTCTACCGTACTTACCAGCACGTTGGACGGCTTGATGTCCCGGTGGATCACGGCCTTCTGGTGGGCATGCTGCACGGCGTTGCAGACCTGCGCGAACAGATCCAGCCGCTCGGCGATGCTCAGCCGCTCCCGATCGCAGTACGCCGTAATCGGCTCGCCCTTCACCAACTCCATTACGAAGTAGGGACGCCCAGTCTCCGTTGCAGCCGCATCGAGGACTCGGGCGATGTTGGGGTGGTCCATCATCGCCAGCGCTTGCCGCTCGGCCTCGAAGCGGGCGATCACCTGCTTGGTGTCCATGCCGAGCTTGATGATCTTCAGCGCCACGCGTCGGCGGACCGGCTCCTGCTGCTCGGCCATGTACACTTCGCCGAAACCTCCGGTCCCGATTTGCTGGAGCAGCTTGTACGGACCGACCTGCTGGCCGCTCAGATCGTCGTCGACGCCGGCGGGCGGCTGAAACAGCGGCCCGACCTTGCCAGCCAGGCCGGCGTGCAGACGGTCGAACGTCTCAATCGGTGGTTCGTCTGCCATCACTGTGCTTGCTTGAGAGCCTCGCCCGCAGCCATCGCTTCGCCTCGCGCAGGCTGTTCTCGACGGTCGTGTGCGACAGGCCCGAGAGTTCCGCGATCTGGCC
>JBBITY010000195.1:0-6624 GCA_037440565.1 Desulfurellales bacterium | reverse complement strand
GCTCGACGCTCTACGTGATCGCGACTGCCTCGATGGGCCTGATCGTGTCCTCATTCGTGAGCACCCAGCTCGCGGGCATCGTCGTCACCGCGATCCTGGCCATCGTGCCGGCGTTGCTGTACTCGGGCATGCTCGTCCCGGTGCAGAGCATGAGCGGCGACACCCGCCTCCTCGCCCATCTCTTGCCGGCGATGTTCCACAACCGCGTCGTGGTGGCGGCGTTTCTGAAGAACTTGCCGCTGTCTGCCGTCATGCGCGACCTCGGGGTGTTGCTCCTGTTCGACGTGGTCCTGCTCGGTACCGGGGTCGCGCTGACGCGCAAGAGGGAGGCATGAGCCTGTCGCGGTGCGTCGCGCTCATGTGGAAGGAGCTGCTCGAGTTCCGTCGCGACCGTGTCGTCGTGCTGTTCATCCTTTATGCCTTCACGGTGGATCTCCTGGCCGATGCGGGGCATCGGATGGTGCTCCACCATGCCGGCTTGGGCGTGCTCGATCACGACCGTTCCGCGGTGAGCCGGGAGCTCGCAGGTCGTTTTCTTGCACCCTATTTCTGGCAACGGCCTGCGCCGCGCGACGCGGAGGAGATCGTCTGTCAGCTCGACTCCGGCGAAGACATGGCCGGCGTGGTCGTGCCATCCGGTTTCGAGGCCGACCTGGTGCGTGGGAAGCAGACCTCGATCCAGCTCCTCGTCGATGGCTCGCAGGCAATCCAAGCGGCGCTGGCCGAAGCCTACACGCATGAGGTCGTCGCCGGCCTCTCCGAAGAGATCATCCTGCGCCGGTTGGGCCTGGCGCCCGATGCGGTCCGCACGCTCCCCGTGATCGAGCCGGCGCTGCGCGTGCGCTTCAACCCGGACCGCAACGACCTCCACTTCATGCTGCTCAACTCGCTCGGCATGATGATGTCGCTGGTTGCGATCCTGCTCTCGGCGTCGGCGCTGATCCGCGAGCGCGAACGCGGAACGATCGAGCAGCTCCTGGTGTCCCCGCTCGAGCCGTGGGAGATTCTACTGGCCAAGACGGCCGCGAGCACGGTCGTCCTGCTCGCCGGCGCGGCGGTCGGCGTTTTCGGCGTATTGTTTCCGGTCTTCCACGTCCCCGTACGCGGCAGCCTCGTGGTCTTTTTCGGTTGTGCGACGATCTTCGCGTTCGCCATGTGCGGCCTCGGCATGACGGTCGCGTCGCTGTGCCGGACCATGCCGCAGGTGGGGATGGTCACCCTCCTCGTCATGACCCCGTTGCTGTTCGTGTCCGGGGGCTGGACGCCGGTGGAGGCGATGCCGACTTGGCTCAACGCCCTCACCACACTCTCCCCGCTGCGCTGGTTCACCAACATCGCCTACGGTCTCTTCCTGCGCGGGGCGACGTTCTCCGATCTGCTGCCGTCGGTTACCGCCATGGCCGGCATCGGCACGGTATTCTTTGTGTGGGGCGCCCTGCGCTTCCGCGCGCGCTTCCGGTGAGGCCGCCGCACGGCCCGCTGGGGAAGCCAGATGTCGACTATGCGTATCTCCAAACCCAGGTGGAGTTCTAGTGCGCCGTTTTCGAAACGGCTCTACGTTCAGCCGCGGAACAATTCCCTCGCGTCATGCGTCCTACGTGGTGAGGGCATCGTGGACCGCAGAGAGTTTGCAGCGCCGGTGGCGGGCCACCTCGGCGAGGTGAAGGCCTACGCCCGCCGCCTGGCTCGGTTCACCTCAAGTGGCTGAGGCCGACCCGTCGGCGGCACACGCCTGCGAGGGGCGATGGGATTGAATGCCGCACGTCCGGAACTTTCGTCGGGCCGCAAGGTGTTGGGAAGACGATGATCGAGCGACCCCAGCTCGTTTCCGCGTGCATCCAAAGGGCGGCGGCCGCCGCCGTGATCCTCGCGACCGCCGTGATGCCCGAGACGGTGTTGGCGGCCACGGCCGGCGAGCAACGCTTTCTTGGCAACCCCCTCCCGGGGGCGGCGGTGCACGGGAATGTGCTCGTGCACAAGTTGAGAGAGAAATGGGTGAACCGCGCGCCCGATTACAGGCCGCGCACCAAACACCTCAACCCGGACGGCACGCCGAAGTACACGAACCGCCTCTTTCTCTCATCGAGCCCCTACCTGCTCCAGCACGCGCACAATCCAGTGAACTGGTATCCATGGGGCGACGAAGCCTTCGAGACGGCAAGGACGCTCGGGCGCCCGGTACTTCTCTCGGTCGGCTACGCGACCTGCCACTGGTGCCACGTCATGGAGGAGGAGTCGTTCGAGGACGAGGAGATCGCGCGCTTCCTGAACGAGCACTACGTGGCGATCAAAGTCGATCGCGAGGAGCGCCCCGACGTTGACGCG
The DNA here is from genome assembly GCA_037440565.1 of Desulfurellales bacterium. GTDB lineage: Bacteria > Desulfobacterota > Binatia > HRBIN30 > CADEER01 > JBBITY01. The sequence continues at coordinate 4,299 of JBBITY010000195.1, read as the reverse complement.
ATCTACATGAGCGCGGTGCAGGCGCTCACCGGTGGCGGCGGATGGCCGATGACGGTGTGGCTCACGCCGGATCGCAAGCCCTTCTACGGCGGCACCTACTTTCCGGCGCGCGACGGCGATCGCGGCGGCAGAGTCGGCTTTCTCACGTTGCTGAAGAAGGTGGGCGAGGTGTACGCCGAAAACCCGGCCAAGGCAGCGGAGGCCTCCGCGTCCCTGGTTGCGCATATCCAACAGGAACTCGCTCCCCGTGCCGGCGCCGAGGAGTTGCCTGGCGCCAACGTTCTGCGCGCCGCCGCGCAGTACTATGAGACGAGGTTCGATCCCGTTCACGGCGGCATGCGCGGGGCACCGAAGTTTCCGAGCACCCTGCCGATCCGATTTCTGCTCCGCTATCACCGGCGGACCGGCGAGCAGAAGGCGCTCGACATGGCCGTGAAGACGCTCGAGAAGATGGCCGCAGGCGGCATGTACGACCAGGTCGGCGGCGGCTTTCATCGCTACTCCACCGATGAGCGCTGGCTCGTCCCCCACTTCGAGAAGATGCTCTACGACAACGCCCTGCTCGCCGTCGCCTATCTCGAAGCCTACCAGGTCACCGCGCGCGAAGATTTCGCCCGCGTCGCTCGCGAAATCCTCCGCTATGCGGAGCGCGACATGACCTCGCCGGAAGGCGCGTTTTACTCTGCCACCGACGCCGACAGTCTCACGACGAGCGGGCATCGGGAGGAAGGGTGGTTCTTCACCTGGACGCCGGCCGAGATCGAAGCTGTGCTCAGCTCCGAGCAGGCACGCGTTGTGAAGGCGTACTACGCCGTCACCGCGGCCGGCAACTTCGAGGGGCGCAACATTCTCCATACGCCCAGGCCCCTTGGTGAGGTGGGAAAGGATCTCGGCATCGAGCTGGAGGCGATGCGCTCGATGATCGAGCAATCAAAAGAGCGGCTCTATCGAGCGCGCGCGAAACGCCCCGCGCCATTGCGCGACGAGAAAATCCTCGCCGCATGGAACGGCCTCATGATCTGGGCGTTCGCGCGCGCCGCGACCGTTCTCGGGGAGCCCCGCTATGCGGAGGCCGCCGCGCGCGCGGCAGACGTCGTCCTGGCCCGCATGCGCAGGAACGGCCGTCTGCTGCGCAGCTACAAGGACGGCGAGGCACAGCACAACGCGTATCTCGACGACCACGCCTTCCTGATCGCCGGCCTGCTCGAACTGTACGAGGTCACCAGTGAGCCGCGCTGGTTGAGAGAAGCCATTGCACTCGACGAGATTCTCTTCCGCCACTACGAGGACAAGCAGAACGGCGGCTTCTTCATGACCAGCGATGATCATGAGGAACTGCTGGCACGCGAGAAGCCGGCGTCCGACGGTGCTGAGCCGTCGGGTAACTCCGTTCAGGCGCTCAATCTTCTTCGTCTTCACGAGCTTACGGCGAATGATTCGTATCGAAGGCGCGCCGAGCGAACGCTGCGCGCGTTCGGCGCCACTCTCGGCCGGGCGCCGGCAGCGCTTTCCGAGATGCTGCTTGCGGTGGACCTCCAGACCGACGCGCCGAAGGAAATCATCATCGTCGCGCCGGACTCACGGTCCCAAGCCGACCCCTTCCTTGCCCGTCTCCGTACGTCCTTCGTGCCGAACCGGGTTGTCAGTGTGGTCCCGGAAACATCAGTCGCCGAGCACGTGAAGCTCGTTCCATTGCTGGAGGGCAAGATCGCGCGCGGCGGCAAGACGACCGCGTACGTATGTGAGCAACGGGTCTGCGCACTTCCTACCTCCGACCCCGCCACGTTCGCCAAGCAGATCGCGAAAGTGAAGCCACTGGACTGAGAGGTTGCTGCAACCGGCCAGAGTGTTCCGTGATGGAAGTTGCAGTGGGGGTAGGGAAGGTGAGGGCAATGACTGCGTTGTAGGTTCTCGAGAAGGCCTGACAGTCCGGGCAGCCTTGGAAATGCCGCTCGATTGCGGCTGCCAGCTTGGGGGTCAGCGATCCCTCGAAATAAACTCCTCCCTGCACACGAGACTGTCGGCGCGATGGCGACACTGGACGTGCCGGCACCGCTCCTCGCGCACGCCACCAGTCGGCGATCTCTCTCCCTGCAGCCGCCGCGGGTTGCTCTGCGGTGGACTTTACAGATCCTTCACCTCCCCGCATAATCGCCCACGGCTTCGGAAGACACCGCATCGGAGGGGGAGATGAAGGGCAACGCCAAGCTGATCGACGCACTCAACGACGTGCTGACCGCGGAGTTGACCGCAATCAATCAGTACTTCGCCCACGCCAAGCTCTGTGCGCACTGGGGTTACGAACGGCTTGCGGAAATCAACCGCGCCGAATCGGTCTCCGAAATGAAGCACGCGGACGAGGTGATCGAGCGTATCCTTTTTCTCGACGGCGTTCCCAACATGCAGCGCGTCGGCAAGGTCAACGTCGGCGAGACGGTCGCCGAGCAGTTCAAACTCGACCACGCGCTGGAGGTAGACGGCGTCGCCCGCCTCAACAAGGCGATCGAGCTGGCGGTCCAGGCGCACGACAACGGCACCCGCGAGCTCCTCGAAGACATTCTCACGGCCGAAGAACGCCACATCGAGTGGCTCGGGGCGCAGCTCACCCTCATCAAACAGGTCGGCGAGGAGAATTACCTCGCGCAGCAGATTCGGAAGTAGGACCTGGCGGCAGATTGCCGTCGGCGCACGCTGGCCGACACGTGCTCGAACTCGGCGGGCTTCCCGCCGCCGCTCTATGGGCAGGCCGCCGGGGCCGGGGCTTCCTTCGCTTTGAAGCTCCCCGCTTCGTCCGTTACGATCGTCTCGCCAAATAGCATACAGTACCGATCCCCGTTCCCCAGTGTCAGCCTGACCCCCAGGCTGCCCTGCGAAGCCTCATTGAGGGAGAAGCTGATCCCTGCACCTTGGCACCGCGCACGCAGCCGCTTGCCGTTCTGGATGCGCACCGTTCTGCACGGACCGGCCGCGAGTGCGGTGTCCGCATAGCGATAGCCGTCAGATCCGGCGGGGTTGCCAAGCCCCTCCCAGTTCGCCGCTGGCAGCGCGAACGCGTCCGCCTCGCCGCTTGTCGGATTGATGATCTCAAGGGACGCGCCGGCACGAGTCGGAGCAGCCGGATCGCCCGGCAGCGGGCTGATGATGCTGGGATCCGTCGATACGACGACAATGCCCCGCCGCGCTTTGTCGGAGAACCGCAATCTCTTGCCACTGATGAGCCAAGTGGAAGCGCGTGGCGCTTCCGCAAGTTCGATGAGGGCAACGCCGTTGGGGATCAGCGTGAGTTCCAGCCGCGCCTCGCCTCCCACCGCCAGGAGGCTTCCCTGCTCCACCGGAAAGAGACCCACCTCCGGGCGACCGTTCAGGTCGTCTGCCGCCATGGGCTCCTCGACCTCTATCGTTTGAAGGTAGACATCGACTGCCGCCCAAAAATCCGCCTTGGCCTCATTGTCGGGTTTGGAGAAAGAGTTCGGATGATCGCTGAACCACTGGTCCACACAAGCCTGAAAGACGTCCATCCCTTTCCCTTCGCCCGTTCGGCAGGTTGCCAGCAACCCTTCTTCCAGGACAAGCAAATCGTTCTCCGTCCAGTTGCGCAGCAGCACTTCTTCGACGAACGCGGTCTCGGCCGTCGCCACGACCTGGTCCCAGCGCTGGTCGACCGCCCCGCCTTCGCCGCACGCCAGTGCCGACGGCACCGGCTCGGTCCGCTTGTTATAGCGACAGGCGTTGGCATGTTCCCCGTCGATCGAGTACCGCGTGAGCGTATAGGCGCTGCCTTGGAGGCCTGTGATCGATAGCGCAATGTCGACGGACCTGGTCTTGCGCTGATCGACGGAGGTCTGGATCTCCTCGGCTACCTGCGCGATTTGTTCTTGCTTGTCCGGCGGTAGCAAGCCGATGCAGTACGCGTACGCGTCGGGCAGGCTTTGTCCGACGGCCTGCCGCTCGGCGACGCAGACGTCGAATGCCGCCAATTCCTCCGGAGCGAGGATACCGCGCTCGATGACTTCCTCGCGCACCATCTCCACGATGCGCCGCGCGCTTGGGTTGACGTAGTTGGCCAGGAGGACGGCGAAATGCGCTCTGCCGGCATCGGTAGTGGCCACGGCATCCACGAAGGGGTCATCAATGGCGGCCGAAAGCCGCTCCGGCAGGAGGCGGCTTACCAGGCGAAAGGCGTTGTACTTGGCACGCATAACACCCTTGGGATGATTCTCGTAGAAAGAGAACAAACCCACGTGGGTCCAGCACTCGTCCGTCCACCCGCTCTGGTCCAGCATCGACGTGTGGTTGTGG